>LBSF01000022.1 GCA_000991805.1 candidate division WS6 bacterium GW2011_GWC2_36_7
CAGATAATGACGAAGAACTCGAGGATGATGACTCCGATGAGAAATCTGAAGAGGAATAATCAAATTGTAAGGTATTTGTAAGAATAGATGTTGTACAATAAACAATGATTTCAAAAGCGATAGGACCCAAAGTCTTGTTAGTTGAAGAAAACAACCATTTGTTCAATATACTAAAGCCCTGTTTCTCAAACCACAATGTCCGATTAACTAGAGTAAAGAACATATCAGAAATACTTTCTATCTTGAATAATAAATATTCTTTATTACTTTTAGACATACACTTACCCAATAGTGAAAACCAATTGATGGTGAAAAGAATTCGAGAAGAAAACCTATTTACTCCAATAATTGCTTTTGGACCTAGGAATTCCGATTATGAGATAGAATCCTTTCGTCTTGGAATCAACATTTATCATTCTAAACCTATTCATTGTAAATTATTACAAGCGCAAATATCACAATTAATTTCTTCCTTTGAGAAACCCGTTATTCTTAATATGGGTGACATCCGGATAGAAATATCATCTCATTCCTTTTTTATATTTAATAAGAGAATTCCCCTAACATATCAAGAATTTCATCTCTTGTTTTTATTAATTATGGCAAATGGTAATATATTAAGTAAAAACACAATTAGTCGTAACTTTACACATAATCATAGAGATGTCAGTTATGCCGCTATCGATACACTTATCAGTCGGATAAGAACAAAGTTACGCCCTCATTTGGAAGATACTTTCATAAAAACGGAATATAAGCTTGGATACCGCATTAATCCTAAGTATTTGAAATCTTTTTGCATTGAAAAACTCGTAGACTGATATGATATACTTATTCTATGGAAAAATCATTTGACATAATAACAATTGCAAAACCAGACCAAGAGAAACTCTTACGTCAGAAGAGTCTTTTGGTTACACCCGATGAACTAAAGAAAAAGGAGTTCAATGAATTTCTTTCAGACCTTTTGTATACAGCACAACATAGTGAAGATCAGGGAAATGTCCCTGCTGGGGGCATTGCAGCAATACAGGTAGGAAAAAACAAAAGAGTTTTCTATTCCTTGAATTACGATACGGATCAATGGGAGTTATTCATTAATCCGACAGTAGAACCACATGGTTTCTTAAAGTTTTCAGGTGAGGAGGGTTGCCTAAGTGTTCCCAAATTAGTTGGGAATGTTTCCAGATACTATAAAATCAAAGTACGATTTCAGGATACAAATGGGAATTGGATAACGAAAAAGTACAATGATATAAATGCTGCAAGCATACAGCATGAGATGGATCACTTGGAAGGGATCCTGTTCATTGATAGAATGGATAAATAAAATAAATTCTTTACTGCCAACAGATGAAACAATTACCAATACTTGTAACAACTCTCCTAACATTCTCCCTGCTCATAACTCCAGTGATGGCCACAACAGATACCTCTGTTTCAGATGTAGTGGGCAACAATAATACTGTCGCTACCAATTCCACCTCTCAGACATCCTCAGCTGAAATAGATAATGAGATTCAATTGGATATGCCAATACAAACTGACAATCCTAGTACGATAATTACTTTTGTTAATCCAGCCAAGGACAAGAGTTCTATTCAATTAGAAATTGATAGCAAGGGTTTCTCAAATATCACAAGTCCATATACATTTTCAGCACTAAGTATTGGCAAGCACACTTTAGAATTTAAATATAAAGATGAAAATGATACGACTCAAATCTATGATACTTCTATTATTATAATCCCACGCGCACCAATTTTAGGTGCTCCTGTAATAGGAACCGAAGATGTAACAATCGCTGGAACAGGTTTAGCTAATTCAGAAGTCATCGTAATCCTTTCAAGTGGTAGCTCTGTATTTACTGAGAACGCAACTATTGATGACGAGGGCCGATGGAGTATAAACTTCAAAAAAACTGACTTAACAAAGGATATATATTCTCTGAATGCATATACTCGCAGATATGGGTATGCCAGTAATCTCTCAGAAACGATAAAATTTACTCTTGACAGTCATTCTTCCTCTTTTAACTCTAATATCTCGGCATTTAGCCTTAGCAATATCACATTGGAATCTATAACTAATTGGGCGATAAGCAATCAGACATATCTCATAACTGGCGCATCATGTTTGCTTCTCGGCATAATGTTTGGAATCCTCTTTGTATCAACGAGAAAGAAGAAAATCGTGCAAAAAGCTGAAAAGAAAGTGGCCGAGGAATTTGTAAAAATAGATCCCAAGGAGAAAGATGTAACACTTCGAGAAAAGTTAATGGGAATGGCAAAGCCAACAATACCTAGCCCAGAGAAAAAAAGAGATGATAAAGATGGGAGGGAAGATAAGGCTGAAGAAAAGACGGAAGAGACAGTTATTAACAAGATTGATTTTCTAAAGGACTTTAAAAACTTTGACCCTGACAATACAAAAGGCGAGGAGAAAAAATCAACCGTAGAGGTATCTCTTACATCAAAAAAATAAATTTCGTGGTAAAATACCAATGATTAGCCAAGGTGGTGAAATTGGTATACACGCTACGTTCAGAACGTAGTCCTAGCAATAGGTTGGGGGTTCAAATCCCCCCCCTGGCATTAATAACTCCAATACCAATCTTCAATATTCCAGTATCGCTCATATGAAAAATTAGTGTTATCTAAATCAACTCCTTTTAACTTGCTATCGAAATAGAATACAAAGGAAGGATGGTATAAAAATATCACAGGGGCATCCGCCATTAAATATCTTTGAAACTGTAAATATTTTGTTTTCCTTACAGTCTCATTTGTTGTCTTTCTCGCATCTTCCAATAGAATATCAACCCTTTCATACTGATATCCCGAAAGATTCAAATTAGGGTCATCAACCTTTAGGGAATGCCATAAATTATATTGATCAGGATCAACAGTTGTTTCTACCTCATAGAGCAACATCTCAAAATCTCTCTTAGCAATTGTTTGCTGAGATATTTCATTGTAATCCAAGCTATCAGGTTTAATTACAATTCCTTCTTTATCAAACAATTTTACAATTGTATCGATCAATCGATTATTTATATCGTTATCTAAATAACTCAAAGTAAAACTAAGAATTTTGTTTTCCTTTGATTCATAGTAACCTGTCTCTGCATTTTTGGTATAACCAGCCGTTTTTAAGTATGTCACAGCTTTTTCAGGACTATATTCATAGTAGGATATCTCATCATTAAATACCCAGGAATCTTCAGGATATGGCCCATGCATTACTGTGCCCTGGATATTTGATTCATGTAACAAAGCGTTCACATCGAGAAGGTAGTTGATTCCAATTCTAATGTTTTTGTCCTTTAGATCTTCTTTTCTTAAATTCAGGAAAAGAATTCTGTTTCTAAAATCCTCGGTCTTTGAAAGAACTCCGAAAGAGGTATATTCCTGCATGAAGGAAAGAGCCTCGTTATCCCAACTACCCAAAGCATCGATATCCCCAACCCTCATAGCAGTTTCCAAAGACGAAAAGTCTGGATATATTCGAAGCTCAATATTCTTCAATCTAGGAGAATAGTTATCGTAAGGATTATCTACTAAATAGACAGCATTCTGCTCTTTTTTCTCAATCATATATTTTCCACTGCCCATTGCGTTATTCACGAAAGCGGTACGTATTAGACCCAAATCGATATCTTCAAACGCTTTTTGTGGAATAATATATATTGAAACTGCTTCATAAAAAGTTGGGTTTGCCTCTGTCAAAGTAAACTGCAAAGTTTTATCATCCACCTTAACGATATCAATACCTACCAAGGCTGCCCCCACAGAATCGTCTTGCGCAAGTAATATCGCAGTGTTAAAGGTAAAAAGCACGTCATCAACAGTAAGCTCGGTTCCATCTTGCCAATATAAACCTTCATCAACAGTAAAGATATACGTCAGACTATCTTTTGACGCTGTCCATGCTTTTGCAACGCCTGGTTCTGGTTTCCCATTTTTATCAATATACACAAATTTCTCAAATATTAGGCTGTCAATTGCCTTGTCTACATAGTTTGTAGTGGCAAAGAGAGGATTAAACGAGGATAGGGCACCAACCATACCTTCCGTGTATCTATCATTGGAAAACGCACCTTTCTTTAATACGTTTGCAAAAACATTCGATTGCAGGAATAGTATAAAAAGAAAAGCCATTAGAGAAAAAAGAAAAATATAGCTGAATGGAACCGCACCCTTAAAGATCTTTTCAATCACATTGGGATAATTCCACAAACCATCTCTCCAATCCTTTGAGTCATCATGAGCTTCAACCATCTTGAGATTCTTAAACTCGTTCAGGGCGTCCCTCATGGACAAAGCACTTTTTTGTTCTTTCGTATTTGATTTCATAATCTACTCAATTATGCAGAGTATTTTAGAATTAGTAGTGAGAGTATAACCAGAACAAGTATTAAACCTATGGTTAGATAATACAGGACTTTTTCCAATCCTCGTTTTGTTCTAAATACTTCACCACCACCACCAAACATTTTACCCAAACCCTCAGCACGGTTCTGAAGTAATACAGTGATTACTAAAGCACCACATACAACGATTTGAGATATTAAAAATATTTTTAATGTGTTATCCATAAATGCTATTATACACTATCTAATTCTTTGTAGATAGAACAAATTAAGGCAGAAAGGAGGGAGACTCCAGCAATAGTAATCATCGGTGTAACTGAAAAACTCGCTATTTCTATTGTTCCCCAACTAATTCCTTCAAATATGTATGGATTAATATATAGCCCTGTCATGAATGTTTTCAAAAGAAAGAAAACACCAATCAGCAATATGATAGACATTAAGAAATGCGTAGGAAAATTGGCCTTAACGGTTAAGAATTTTAATAATGGTCCAGCTACCATTACTGTCAATGTTAAGATCAGTATTGAAACAAAAAAATACAACGGTATAGTAGGTAACACAATTCCTTTGTTAAACAATCCTATGACAAAGTAGAGGATTAAAAAGTATACAAACAAAGATTTAATAAATTGCTTCATATTTAGCAGTAAAAATATTAAGACATAAATAATATATCACACCATCATAGACATGAATAGTTACTTTAAGTATACTAGAAATATCAAACCTGCCTAATGAAAAATTATTCTAAAACTAAAATAATAGCCACTATTGGACCATCTTCTTGGGATGCTCCTGTATTAAAGGAGATGTATTCTGCTGGAATGGATATTGCTCGAATAAATGCTTCCTTTGCCGATTTTGCAGAGTTGGAAAGAGTTTCAAACACACTAAGAACAACATCACCACGAATTGGAATCATGCTTGATACCCAGGGACATAAGATAAGAGTAACTGGATTAGAACATGAAATACAAATAGAAGGGGAAATTTCAATTCCAAATACTTTCGATATTACATACCCAGATTTATACAAGGACGTATCTGTTGGAACAAGAATTCTCTTAGATGATGGAAATATTCAATTAGTTGTTAAAGCTATACAAGATATCGAAGTAATATGTACTGTAATACAACCTGGCATATTGAAACCAAACAAGACTGTAAATATTCCCGATGTTAACTTAAACTTTCCAGCTATAACAGAAAAAGATAAAGCCGACATTCTCTTTGCCGTAGAACATAGATTTGATTTTCTCTCTCTTTCCTTTGTAAGAAACAGGGAAGACATATTGACTGTGAGAGAATTAATCGGTGACAGTAATATCAAATTAATAGCTAAGATTGAGAATGTACAAGGAGTAGAGAACTTTGATGAAATACTTGCCGCAACTGATGCCATTATGATTGCGAGAGGTGATTTAGGTATTGAAATACCATTTGAAAAGGTTCCAATATTACAAAAGCAATTTATATACAAATGTCGACAAGCAGGGAAACCCGTTATCGTTGCTACTCAAATGCTTGAATCTATGAAAGAGTCCATTCAACCTACTAGGGCGGAGATTTCAGACGTTGCGAATGCTGTAATTTCAGCAGAGACTTCTACAGGGAGAAATCCCGTTGTGGCTGTTGCTACTATGCAAAAAATTGCAAAGGAGGCCGAATCAGTATTACAACAAAGCCCAATATATGGGCATACGTCAGCACCTTTAGAAGTTGATGAATTGTGTAGGAATCTATGTGATATTTCTGAGAGTATGAAATTGAAGGGTATTGTAGTTATATCCAATACAGGACAAACAGTGTTAAGTCTTTCAAGGCATAGACCCAATGCTCCTATATGGGAGATTAGTAGTTCGTTAGAACAGATTAGACACGATTCCTTACTTAATGGGGTTACAGGTTTCTTTCTTAAAGATTTACCTCAGGATCGAGATGAGTGTACTCAGCATGCTGTGGAAGTGGTTTATGCACAAGGGGAGTTGGATTTAAACGATAAAGTTGCTATTATTAGCGGTAGTTCTATAAGACATAACACAACTGATGCTATTTTAGAGATAGTTCAAGTTAAGAATGTCTTATCCAGATAACACGGTGACGTAGCCAAGTTGGTTAAGGCCGCGGTCTGCAAAACCGCTATCATGGGTCCGAATCCCATCGTCACCTCCATTTATATGTTGAAAATAGGGACCTTTTAGATTAGAATAGCGTAAATTATGCCGAGATGGTGGAACTGGCAGACACGCGGGACTTAAAATCCCGTTCTAGAAATAGAGTGAGGGTTCAAGTCCCTCTCCCGGCATATTCAATAACTTCATGTAATACCTCATATGAAGATACTCAAATCTCTACAAGCTCAAGAATTCAAGAATGGAGATACATGCACGGCATTTGAATATCCATTAGAAGAGAAATCTATTAATATTGCAGTTATAAAACTAAAAGGAAGGTATCCTGAGACAGGACAAGCTATGAATACAGAATGCAAAGAAATTGCATATGTAACTGAAGGTTCTGGCAAAGTATCTGTAGAAGACAAAACAATTGAAGTAAACAAAGGAGATGTTGTTTTAATTGAACCAGGAGAAAAATTTTATTGGGATGGAGAACTAACAATGCTTATGCCATGTACACCGGCTTGGACACCAGAGCAATATAAGCATATAGCTTAATCAGCCTCATCAAACTTATCCTGATCCTTGTTACCACACTTAGGACATATCATCTCTCCTTTATACAATCCTTCATATACATACCCACATACAAGACACTTCCATCTTCTCCATGAGCTATCTAAACCATGAGGAGGTGGCTCTTTAACTACAAATTCATCGGGGTTAACAGGTGCAACATTAGAAGTAATATCGGGTGTTGGAGTAGGTGTAGTAATGCCATTTTGTTGATTATTATTTAATATATCCTCCATCTTTAATATGTTTTAAAATTAGATCATAAGTCTCCTTCTCATTTAAATAGGAAGAGTCTATGACAATATCATTGTACTCCCTAGGATCTGAATAATTAATACCTTGAATATCATAATATCTTCTGTAATCCATATTATATCGCTTAACCAAGTCTAACCTCATTCGAATATATGGAATAATATTTTTGAAGCTTATCTCAAACCCATACTTCGTCATAGCTCTCAGTGTTCTAACATGCAAATTCGCTTCTATCCAAATCTTTACAGTACAAGGAATCTCATTCTTAGTTGCTAATGCGGCAAAGTTCTTAGACTCAATAAGCACATTGGGAGATTCAATCTCTTTGTAAAGAAGATTGTCAACCTTCTTGTCTAATTCTTTTAACAATATCTCATTCTTTTGGAAATATGCACGATCATTATTTGCGTACCCCTCTTCTTCTAGAAGCTTTCTAAAGATTCCACCACCATATACACGTTTCAAATTGAAATGTTCTGCCAACATCTTCGCAATAGTAGAGCTACCACTACCACCAGGACCACCTATTACAAAAAGATATCCTAAATCTTTAGATCTAATCTTTTGATTCATACACTAATTATAGTATATTAATAATCAGACTATGTCCAATCCAAATACTGTCCAAAAACGAAGAACAAAAAATATACTAACAGGGCACAAACCAGATAGTATAATACTAATATTTGCCATAATGATGGCAATATTCGGGGCAATTATGATATTTGATGCCAGTGTATATCAGGCCAATACAGTCTTCAATGATCAATTCTACTTCTTAAAATCCCAGCTCGTATGGCTGGTAATGGGTATCATTCCCGCGGTATTAATATATTTCTGGGACTATCGTAAAATCCTTAAGCTAGCATTCCCCGCATTAATCATAACAATTGTACTCCTGGTTCTTGTACTTGTCCTTGGAGAAGCCCTCAATGGATCAAAACGATGGTTTGCCATAGGTTCACTACCAAAAATACAACCTGCAGAATTCGCAAAGATAACCTTAATTATGTATCTCTCTAGTTGGCTCGCTAAAAGGGATTACAAATACAAAGACTTTAAATCTGCATTAAGAGAAGGATTTGTAAAAAACCTTTTAGGATTCTTAGCCATCCTTGGTACTGTAGCCGTATTGATCCTCTTAGAACCTGACCTTGGTACAACCATGATTCTTTGTATCACTTGCTTCATAATGTTCCTAATGGCTGGAGAGGATAGGATACACACATTGGCCTCAGGCTCTGTGTTGCTCCTACTTGTGCCAGTAGCAGCGTTAGCAGCAATACTAGAACCATACCGGCTTAAGAGAGTCATGACCTTTATGAGCTTACTCTTCACAGGAAAAGTCGCAGATCCTCAGGGAAGTGGATATCAAATGCAACAGATATTAATTGGTATTGGATCAGGAGGGATATTTGGAACTGGCTTTGGTCAATCAAGACAGAGATTCGGATATCTGGTTGAGAATACCGCATTTACAGATTCCATATTTGCAGTAATACTTGAAGAATTAGGCTTCTTAGGAGGGACCCTAATCATAATTGCATGGTTAGTATTCCTCTGGAGAGGATTAAAAATTGCCATGGGAGCTCCAGATAAGCAGGGACGATTACTGGCAGCAGGGATAACTGTATGGCTTGTAATGCAAACACTTTTGAACATTGCTGCCAACGTTGGATTTATTCCACTTACAGGAATGCCTATACCATTGCTTAGCTATGGGGGATCAAGTACTATCGTTTCCCTCATAGGAATTGGTATACTATTAAATATTAGTAAATACTCAAATATTCAGAATGGACAAACAAAAGTTAACTAAAAAGATATTGATTACAGGTGGAGGATCTGGCGGACATGTATCAGCAGCACTATCAATTATCTCTTCACTACAAGAAAAGTATATTTTAGACAAAGAACATTTCCTTTACGTTGGTGGAGATTTAGGTATGGAAGGAGAAAGAACAGGGAATTCAATTGAACAGAAATTGATGAAAGGAAAAGATTTCAATTGCAAATATATTAGGCCAGGTAAATTACAAAGGACTTTTTCATTTAATACCATAAGACTACTACTTAGAACCGTATTAGGGTTTTGGGATTCGTATAAAATAGTTCGAGAATTTAGACCTGATATCGTTATTTCAACAGGAGGTTTTGTTACTGTACATGTTTGTTTAATGGCAAAACTTTTCAAAGCAAAGATCTATTTACATGAGCAAACAGCTACTGTCGGTCTAACAAACAATCTTGTTGGGAAGGTTTCTGAAAAAGTATTCATCTCCTTCGAATCCTCAAGAAAGTATTTTACAAAAGCTGAAACTATTTTGACTGGGAATCTAGTTAAAGAGGATATCTTCAATATTAAGGGACAGGGGAAATTAGCAGATACAATAAAACTGATGAAAGAACATCAAGATCAGTATCCAATCATATATATGTCTGGAGGAGGATTAGGCTCCCATTTAATCAACGATACTGTTAAGGAGTGTCTTCCTTTGTTACTTCAAAAATATCAGATAATTCTTCAAACTGGAGAGAATAGGGTCTTTAAGGATTTTAAAGCTCTACAAAATGCCAAGGCATCCTTGCCAAAGGAACTTCAAAGTAGGTTCTTACCTGTTACATATGTTCAAAGTCATGATATTGGCTATTTGTTAAACAATATCGATTTGTTTGTTGGTAGAGCAGGGGCTAATACTGTATATGAAATGGGAGTTCTACAGATTCCATCCATATTCATCCCGATACCCTGGGTTACACATAATGAGCAACAGATGAATGCAGAGGTTTTGGTCAAATTAGGATTAGCAGAAATAATTCAAGAAGGAGAGCTTACTTCAGGGTGTTTGGTGTTGAGAATAGATAGATTTTTTAAAAGGAAATTGGAAATAAACAAAGATGAGCTTAAAAAAGTATTTAAAACAGATGCGAATAAGTTGATACTTAAAGAAATTGGACTGTAATACTTTGCTCAAAAAAAATGTCTCCTTAAAGAACTACAATACCTTTGGCGTGAACGTTAACGCTAAACAGATGTATGAGATTCAAAATATCAAAGATCTCCAATCTCTATTTGAAGAAGGTATCATTTCTAATCCATTTCTGGTCTTAGGCGACGGTTCAAATATTCTTTTTACAAAAGACTTTGATGGAACAATCATAAAAATCAATTTACATGGGAAGAAAATACTTGAGGATACAGATAAATATATAAAATTAAAAATCTCTGCAGGTGAAAAATTAGAAGAAATAGTCAAATGGACAGTTGAAAATAATTTGATAGGAATTCAGAATTTAGCACTAATTCCTGGAACAATAGGTGCTACACCAATTCAAAATGTTGGAGCCTATGGAGTTGAGATTAAGGATGTACTAGAAAGCGTAGAATTTTTTGATTTAAAGAATGGAATAGTAAAAACCATTTCTGGGTTAGATTGTGAATTCGGATACAGAGACAGTATTTTCAAACACGAGCTTAAGGGCTTAGCTATCGTCACTTCAATTACTATTAAATTAGAGAAATACAAACAACAAGAATTACCAGAACGATACTTGGCTTATGGAGACATCACTAAAGAACTTGAATCTCAATATTCAAAACCTTACACCCTTGAGAATCTATACCAATCCATCTGTAATATCCGAAAATCAAAACTCCCGGATGTAAAAGAATATGGTTCATGCGGAAGTACATTTCAGAATCCAATTGTCTCACTTGAACAATATATTGAGATTAAGAAAAAATACGAAAGTATACCTTCATTTCCAACTTCAGAAAGAAACTTTGTCAAAATCCCTGCAGCATATATCTTAGAAAAATTAGGATGGAAGAATAGGAGAGTCGGGAAATGCGGAACATGGACACACCCATTGATTGTTACTAACTATGATAATGCCAGCCCAAAAGATATTCTAGACGTTATTGAACAAATTCAGAAAGATTTCTATGATAATATTGGTGTAAGATTAGAAACTGAAATTAACATAATTTAAGCATTAAAAGCATGTCAAACTTAATAGTTAGAGGTGGAAATAAGTTAGAAGGAGAGATAACTCCCGCTGGAAATAAGAATTCTGCATTGCCAATTCTTTGTGCCACACTACTTACTAACGAGACAATTACGATAAACAACTTTCCCGATCTCACAGATGTAAATAAACTCGTAGAATTAATGATCTCACTTGGTTCAAAAATAGAATGGAACAAGAATACCAATGTACTAACAGTTAACAATGCAAACTTTAAAGATTCTTTTGGCGATGCAGGCTTTCCTTTGGGAATGAGGGGTGCAATTCTACTCTTAGGCCCACTTGTTTCTAGAATGAAAAACATAGAGGTAAAAGAAGAGATAGGAGGATGCTCCTTGGGAATTAGAGAAATAGATCCACATCTTGAAGTACTAGAATCCCTTGGTTCAAAAATTAAACATAATAAAACGCTTAAGATAACAACTGAAAAATTAAAAGGCAATTTCCTTTGGCAGGAATACATGAGTGTAACAACCACTGAAAATTTCGTAATGGCAGCTGTAAAAGCAGAAGGTGTATCGACAATGGTTAATGCAGCATCTGAGCCACATGTTCAAGACCTATGCAACCTCTTAGTTATGATGGGGGCAAAGATTGAAGGAATTGGTTCTTGCAAATTAGTAATAACTGGTGTAAATGAATTACATAGTGCAGAATTTACAATATCTGCAGATCATCATGAAATAACAACATTGTTAGCTCTTGGTGCAATGACAGGAGGGGAGATTAGGGTGAATAATTCAGAGCCTGAACACTTTCCATTAATTGTTAAATCTTTTAAAAAGCTTGGTGTAGATATTGAATATGATGGAGATACTGCAATCGTTAGGGAAAATCAGAAACTAGAAGTAGAAAAACCATATACTGCTAATATGCTTCCAAAGATAGAAGCTGCGCCATGGCCATATTTTCCTGCTGATCTAATGCCCCTTATGGTTGCATTGGCTGTTAAAGCAAAAGGCTCTATAATGTTCTGGAATAAACTATACGAGGGTGGTTTTCTTTGGATACCTGAGATGATAAAGTTTGGAGCAGAAATAATTATGTGTGATCCTCATAGAATAATTGTGTATGGAGATAGACCATTGAAAGCTGCCTCTGTAGACTCCCCTAACATCATTAGAGCAACGGTAGCACTTATGATGGTAGCGTTAACAATAGATGGGGAGAGTGTAATCAGGAATGCAGATAGTATCAAGAGAGCACATCCTAATTTTGTAGAGAATTTACAAAAGTTAGGTGCTGATATAGCTTGGCAAGATTAGTCACACTTTTCCCATAATTCTTTTTGTAAAATCTTTTCTTCGAAAATTTCCATCCTGAGAAATATCTTCTCTGTATTTACCTTTCGATTAGATAATACACCAAAATATTGCTATCGGTCCGTGTTCACAAATTAGACATCAAAGAGGGAATACCTCTTTAAACTGCCAATATCATATAGCCTAGAATATTATATCTTATCCTGTAGTTATATTTTCTTGACGGTTATATTGGTTAATGTTAAATTAGTGGCATGAAGTGGTGAGAAGTGGTAAAATCCTAGAATGTTAATAGGAGAATACCATGGAAAACTTAGTAATAAGAAAAGAACATCACTTCCAAAAAAGTTCAGAAATGAACTAGGTGAGAACATAATACTCACCAGGGGATATGAAGATGCACTTATACTTGTAAACCAAGATATGTGGCAAAAAATAGCCCAAGATGTTATAAATGGCTCTTTTATAAACAAAAACATCCGTGATACTAGTAGATTCTTAGTCGGAAGTGCTACAGAGATCCAAACAGATAAGCAAGGAAGATTCATAATCCCACAAGCATTATTTGATCATGCCCAATTAAAAGAAGACGTAGTCTTCATAGGTTTAGTAAATTGGGTAGAAGTTTGGGACAAAGATATGTGGCAAAAACGATTAGAATACCTAAAGAAAAACGGAGATGAAATTGCTCAAGAATTGACTAATATGAACAACAAGAACAATGGATAAAATACATGTACCAGTACTCTTAAACGAATCAATCGATTCATTAAACATAAAGCCTGATGGCTTTTATGTAGATTGTACATTAGGAGATGGAGGACACAGTCAAGCAATCTTAAAACAATTATCATCCAAGGGATTACTACTTAGTATCGATCAAGATAGTTTTGCAATAGAGTTTGTAAAAGATTTTTACAAAGCTCAACCTAACTGGATAATAAAACAATCCAATTTCAGATATATAGACAAACTAGTAGCTGAAATAGGAAGAACACCAGATGGCATACTCATGGATTTAGGACTCTCTTCAAGACAACTGGAAGAATCACACAACAGAGGATTCAGTTACCAAGAAGATAATGAGCCACTAGACATGAGAATGGATACCAACTTAGGAGTCACTGCAAAGGATATATTAGTTGTTTTAAATAACAAACAATTAGCCAAACTATTCTTAGAATACGGAGAAGAACGATATTGCGCTCTAATAGCTAAAACTATTAAAGAAAATATCGATCACATTAATACTGTCGGAGATCTTACAAGACTTATCTACAAAGTCGTACCGGCGAACAATACTATTAAGAACCCTTCCCGCAGAGTCTTTCAGGCCCTGCGGATCGTGGTAAATGATGAGTTAGATTCGCTTACCGAGACATTAGATAGATCTTTTAAGCTCTTATCAAAGAATGGAAGATTATCAGTTATATCCTTTCATTCATTGGAAGACAGAATTGTGAAAACTTACTTTAACGACAAGGCTGGAAGCGGGGAAGGCGAATTACTCTTCAAAAGTTCAATTGCCCCAACCGACACTGAGATAGAGCAAAACTCTAGATCCGCTTCTGCCAAGTTGAGATGCTTAATTAAAAATTAAACTCTAGTACTGCCCAGTATGACAACTTACAAAACAAGAAAAAATATACCTGCTGTTGTGTTCACATTCTCAATGGTGGCTTTTGTGCTATCCCAGTTAGTAATTAACGCAGTATTAAATCCTCTAGGTACAGAGTTACAAAATCTAAATAAGGAAAAGAATTTCTTAGTTGAAGAGAACAGAACAATGGAAGAGCAA
>LBSF01000023.1 GCA_000991805.1 candidate division WS6 bacterium GW2011_GWC2_36_7
GAAGAAAAACGAATTATTGATACGATTGTAGAGAAGCCCTTGGAGAATCCTCCTTCATTACTTGCAACCTATGGAAGATATTTAGTTGATTACAGCATTTTTGATTATCTAAACAAAGAGAATATTCAACAAGGAGAGTTATATTTCCCAGTAGCATTGGACAAATTGTGCAAAGTGAAGAATGTATATTGTAAGGCTGTAGATGGAGAATGGTTAACTACTGGAGATCCATTAAGCTATTTAGAAGCACAGATAAAGTATGCAATGAGAAGAGAAGATTACAAAAAGGAACTGAAGAGATTTTTTTCAAATATTGAAAAGTAATTCCTATGTTTACTCTACAACCCAAGGAATTGCTTTTGATATACAGTATTTATATGCTCCTGAGTATATATTTTGATATCCTGGTCTTGCATGAATTATTAATTTCTGAGGCTCTATATTCCCTATGATATCAATATTGAGATGTGACTTTTCTATATGGTTAAGGTCAATGACAATTCCCAAATTAGAGTAATCTTTTACAAAATCATAAATTTTCATTGGATCTTCAAATGTTCCTAATGCTTCTTTGAATTTTATATTTGAGAAAGTTAAATTTTCAAAAAATAGCTTTTGATCTAATGTGTTAGCTACGGTGTTTAAATAATTTAGTACCTTCGGTATATTTTCTTTTCTTCCTTGGGATGCAAAATATATTATATCGGGGTGTAGAACAATTTCTTGTTTTTTTTCAGCTAATTCAAAATGTCTCTGTATTAGAAAATTAGTAATATATTTCAAAGGATCAAGGCTGTCGCCAATTTCAGCAGTAATTCCACTTGTTTCATTGGGCGATTTGGTATATGTCTGTGGAAGATATTCTCCATATAATTTATTATCTTCATGTATTTTTACATACTCATTTGCTATTACTGTTTGTTGTCGTAATGGGAGCTTTTGGACATTAGTTTTTAATTGATTTGATAGTTCTTCTACAAGTATTTCCTGAGTACGAGGTAAATAATATTTATTTTCAACATCGAAGTTGATTGCTGTATGATCATCATTTGTAGGATTTGTTTCAATATGTAACAGAGAAAATGGTGCATGATATATATCAAGGGGAGTACTGGTGATAGTTAAATCGTGGTCTAAATCATTCTGTGGATATGAGTATGTTTCTGGTGTATCGCTAGGAGGCATAATTGTTATTTATAAAGTTATTATATTCTTCTACCGTATTCACACTGTAATAGGATTTTACATTGATATCCTGCACTGTTACCAATTTATTATTCTTAATTAGGATTTCCGCAAGATCATCTTCACCAAATATACCTAGAAAGTCCTGTCTTGAGGCTTCTTCATAGATATCAAGTAGGGAATTAATATTAAACAAATAATCGCCTAAACTATTTTTAAAGGTATTGCCTGAGAACGACTTATTATAAAAATATTGTTTATCATTTAATTTACATCCTAGAAGTTTGTTTTCTGAATCAACAATCAAATTAGCCGCTACAGGAACATGATAATCTGATGAGATTAAATAATCCATCTTATTCTGAACCATAGAATTTATAAAATCAAAGTTATCATATTCAGCGATAGTGTCTCCATTTACAGTATAGAGAAGGGTATACCCTTTAATATTCTGGACTATATTGCAGATAGCTTTTCCTTGTCCTATTGGTTTCTCCTCATATATTAATGTTACTTTATCTCCATATTTTTGTACCGTTTCAAGGAAGTATTCATAGGCATATGAATAGTTAACAAATATATGCTCAACGTTAATATTGAGTAGTCTTTCAATATTTATTTCAAGAAAGGTTTGGTCTTGTTGTTTTAATAGTAGCGGTTTAGGGATTTCGTTGGTATAGGGCATTAATCTAGTTCCAAGACCTGAGCAGAATACATAGCCAACTAGTTTGGTGTCAGGATAGTTATTGTTTAACATAGAATTTAGCATCAACGACAACTGCTCTCTTCTCTGTAATCATTACAGGATTAATATCCATTGAAATGATTTCAGGATAGTTAATAAGCAGTTTCTCAATCTTATATATCAAGTCGAGAATCTTTTCTTTTGCAAGTGCAGGCTTTCCTCTATATCCATTTATAATCATAGATATTTTTGTTTCATCAAATAGATCCCTAATCTTTTGTTCGTTTTCTGGAACAAGGATATGTTTAATATCTTTGTAAACTTCTGTATATATTCCACCTTGTCCAATAGCTAGAAGGTGTCCGAATCCTTTCCCGTCTTTTTCATAAATTCTAGAGTCCCCTTCTCTATTAGCACCAATAAAGAACTCGACTTTTCCTTCAATCATTTCTTGAACTAAAATCTCCGGAGCAGGATTCCCTGTTATTTTCGTTATATTTTCTCTCAACTCTACAAATTTCTCTTCAAATTCTGTAATTGTTCTAATATCAAGATATATACCTTTGAAATCTGTCTTATGAGCTAAATCCTTTGCAGTTGCTTTAATAGCTACAGGGAAGGTTACAGCTGCAAAATCCACAGCTTCCTCAATACTTCCTGTTACAACCTCCTTAGGAATATCTATTTTAAATTCTTCAAGTAAAGCAATGCCTAAATTCTCTGGAAGAACCTTTATCACTTCTTCCTCGGTATATGCCAATATTTCCTTTCTATGCTTCGCTCGAGTTTTGTAATCATCGCAGTTCATAGTTTTGGTGTTTTCTTTGTTCTCTCCAAATTTTGCAAGCTTTGCAATTAAGTGTATACCTTCTTGTATATCATTGAATGAGGGTTGGTTATTTCGATCGAGGATTCTAAAGCCCGCCTTAATATCCTTTCCTCCAAGGAAACAAGCATAGATTGGTTTGGAGGTTAACTTCCCCATATCTACTATCTTCTGTGCAGTTCCTTCAATATCTGTTATTAATTGTGGTGTAAGAATTGTGAATATCGAGTCAACATCTCTTTCTTCGAGAACTGTTTCAATGGCTAGCTCATATCTGTCGCTTTTTGCATCACCAAGGATATCTATTGGATCTTTAATATTTGACTCTCTAGGTAGTACCTTGAGAAGCTTTTGTTTTGTCTTTTCACCTATCTCAGTTAATACAAGGCTTTCTTTTTCAACTGCGTCTGTTGCAAGTATACCTGGGCCTCCGGCATTAGTGATAATGGCAATATTTCTTCCATCTGGGATGGCATTCTGATTTATTAGAGTTATTAGTTTGAAGAGGTCTTCTGAGTTCTCAGCAAGTATGATATTTCCTTTTTTTACTGCAGCTATTATGGTGTCATACGAGGATGCCAATGATCCTGTGTGTGAAGAGATTGCCTGTTTTGCTTTGTCTGAACTACCTGGCGCAATTAGTAATATTGGTTTCCTAGCTTTTTGTGCAAGTGAAATGAATTCTTTTCCATCAGAGAATTCCTCAAGATACAAAGCGAGTGCTTTAACTGTGTTATCAAAGAGAAGTGTTTGCATTAATTCATTTTCTTGTATATCAGCTTTGTTACCCAATGATATGATATGTGAGAAACCGATACCTGTTTCGCATGCCATATCAAGAATTGCAGTACAGAAAGCTCCGGACTGTGATACAAAAGCGATATTACCATCACCAGGGTTCTCTCTGGCGAATGATAGGTTGATTTTTGCCTTATTATTTATGAATCCTAAGCAGTTTGGTCCTAACAATCGGATTTTTGCATCTTTAAGTTTCGTAGTCATCTTTTCTTCGAGAAGCTTTCCTTCATCTCCAGTTTCTTTGAAACCAGCGGTGATTATAACCACGGATTTCACCTTTTTGTCTATGCACTGATCAATGATAGTATCTACGAACTGATATGGTATGGCTATACAGACTAAATCTATGTTTTCCTTTATAGCGGATATATCTGGATATGCTTCTCTTCCTTGTATTTCTGTATATTTGGGATTAATTGGATATATCTTTCCATTGTAACCATCTTCTATGAGATTTTTGAGTATTACAGAGGCAATTTTTTCAGAATCTTGGGAAGCTCCAACAATAGCGATAGACTTAGGCGAGAATATTGTATTTTCCATTATTTAAATTGATCAAATAGTTTTTGTATATCATATTGGTTTACTTCGTCGACTAGTTCAGATTGAGAATCTTTTCTATTTTCTTGAAGTTCATAATATGTCTCGAGTTCTGTATTCCTGTATATTATACCAGTATTTATATTTTCATTGGTGATTGTTCCAATCTTTCTAGCCTCTTCTAATGTGTTAGCAGAATCCTCTACTTTATGAATTCTTTGCATGAACCATTGTGGAGTACATTCTTCATTGTATGTTGGACATAATTGCATTATTTCAATTACACTGCATCCTTTGTTTTGTATGCCCGCTTTTATTAATTCTGTTAATTGTTGCATATCTCCAGAATATCCTCGTGCATAGAAGGATGGATTAGGGCTTAAGATTATTTCAGATGGCTCTAAGGTCCTCTCAGGCTTGCTATCTGGAAGTCCGTACATTGGCTTCTCTTCGTCAGTTGTTAATGTTGCTTGTCCTGTTGTTAGTGCAAAATTTTGATTGTTATGTATTAGTATTGTAATGTCATAGTTGGATCGTATTGCATGTATAAGGTGATCCAAGCCTTCGTGGAAGCATGCTCCATCTCCAAGGTCAGCTATTACGGTAAATTTTCTATTAGCTAAATGTAGGCCTGCAGCTAAAGGAATGGCTCTTCCATGTAGACCTTTAAACGCATAAGTGTTTATTTTGTCTGCACCATTTCCGTTACAACCAATATCAAATGCTATATATGTTTGTGATGGTGTTATGTCTAATTCTGAGAGTGCCTTTTTCAAAGACATATGTATCAAAAAGTTCCCACATCCTGGGCACCATGTGGGCTTTAAATTTGAATTGTATTCATTTAGATCTATTGCCATTATATTTGTATGTTTAAGATATCTTCTAGGAAGAGTGGTTTCCCATTGTATTTTAGAATTTTTTCCTTAAATTGGTACCCTGAAGCTTCTGTTAATATCTTTCCTAACTCTCCAGTTTGATTATTTTCTACTAGAATTATTCTCTTTCCTGAGGAGACAAGATTTAAAAGAGTCTGAGTTCTAGTTGGGAAGAGATATTCATAATGTAAATATGCAATGTTCATTCCTTCACTTATTGCATCTAAGATTGGATTTTTCGTACTTCCACATCCCACCAATACGGTTTGAGCTTGTGGATTCCCATACAAGACTGGTTCGGGTAGGTTGTTTAATAGCGTTGATTGTTTCTGCATTCTCTTATCTGACATTTCTCTTATTTCGTCCATATTTTCTGTGCTTTGGCTGGCTTGGTTGTGCTCATCACTATTGTTAAGATATGGTTTTTTGTCAAAACTTGGTATCCATCTAGGTGATATTCCTGTATTAGTTATCTCATATCGATTTTCGCCATTGTACGTTCCTCTTTGTATTTGTAAAGCTCGAGGTAATGTTTCAACTGTGAAGATGGATTCGGCTATTTGTTTTTCTGTAAGAACTATTACTGGGATTTGGTAGGTCTCTGCAATATTGAAGGCTTGTTGAATTAGTATATATCCTGATTGGATATCACTTACACATAGTACTGCTTTGGGAAACTCTCCATGCCCTGATTTAACAGCTGTATGAATATCGCTACTGCCTGTCCATGTTGGAACTCCTGTTCCTGCTCCTATTCTTTGTGCTAGTACTATAACTAAGGGTGTTTCTGTTATACCTGCGCATGAGATAGTTTCTTGCATTAAATCAAATCCCCCACCTCTGTACGGCTGTAATTTCACTTTCAGCTTGTTTTATGAGTATGCCTGTCTCTTTGTAGGTATTACCTAAATATTTGAATATGGATGTTGCAGGAGTCATAGGGTAACCATAGTAGGCTCTTACACCTGCAGATATAGCACCTAGTGCAATTGCATCGTTTCCAGTTAAGATCTTACTATCCTTCTTTTCTGATGGAAGATTAGGAATATATGTTTTTTGAGTGTATTCTTCCTTAAATTCCGAGGTATTATATCCCGCATTAAGACAAAGGATGTTTTTATTTATAATCTCTTCTCCCTTTGAGGCGAATATTTCTTTAACGATATTTGCTAAATCATTTGGGTTAAATCCAAGGAGTTTCCATAGGAAGCTAGTCATTACAATATTCGCCATGATTGAGCTTCCTCCAGCTTCGACTGCAATTTTCTCTGAGTCTAAATATATTACATGTATTTGATTTTGTGTAATCCAGCTTTGTTCTTCAGGAGAGAATTCTACTTTTGAATCATCGTACAACAAAATTCCATTAGGATTAAGGGAGTGTAGGTATTCATGAACGGCTTCTGGGTCCAATATTGTTAGGATATTACAGTTTTGTGAGGATGAGGAGATATATTTATTGGAGAAGTCTATTTGATATGAAGCGACACCACCCTTAATTAGAGAAGGATATTCTCTATATGAAAATATGTCATATCCTAAGGATTTTATAGCTTTGCTTAGAAGTATTCCTAAGGTATTTATACCTTGACCTGATTCTCCGCCAAGTTTTATGCAATATCGATTAGTGGGCATATTCATATACTATACTTCAAGACGTGTTTTGTGTAAATTACTTTTTAGAGAGTCCCTTCACCATTGAATAATACATAATTGAAGATTGGAACCTCCCATTGTTTCTTTGGAATTAGTACTGATTTACCTCTATATGTACCACTACAATTTGCACCGGCTTGAATATTAATCATATTTAATTCTTCTGTACATGCTGTTGGTATACTGTATGAAATTCCAACAGTTCCACCAATTGCCGTTATCTTTACCTCATCTAATACATAGTCATCAGAGACATATGTATCGTCATTTAAATCTATATTTAACGATGTCGAATTATCGTCTGGAAATGCGACCCAGTTTAATCCTCCTCCAAGTGTAGCCTCATTATTACATATGCCTGAAGAAGCAAAACAATAGTTGAGGACATCATCCTCAGAGTATGGTTTGTAATAGGTTGCAAATCCTTCTGTGTTATATCCTTTTGCATATATATATGTAATGGAGAAAGCTGCTCCACTATCACCACGAACTGTAGCTTTTAAGGTTGTATTACAATCTTCGCCAAGAGGTGTATTTTTTATTGGAAGTGCCATAATTTGGCCTGGTCTTACCTCAAAATATGTATCTAAATCAGCTTTTCTAATATTCAAAGAATATGTATTGTCTGATACATTTAATGGACAAATGCTAAGGTTATCTAAGCTATTTGTAACTCCTTGGAAACTATCTAATAGGTCACTTATTTCTGTTTTAGAAGCACTCTCTGTAAGAGTTATCCCAGTTGGATCATTAAGTGATTGTCCTGTACCCTCTATGGTCTCAATTGTAGAGTCAATTGGAGCGGCAGTTAAGTAGTTTAGTATTAAATCTGAAACTTCTAGTGCCTCTGCGGAATTTCTTTCATCAAGCGAAAGAGTTTTATCCTTTGAAACTCTTGAGTAGATTGAAATTGCTAATATGGAGGATACTACCAATACGACCATTGCAATTGCCAGGGCCTGCGCTGAGTATGTTTCTTTTTTCATATATTTAGTATATCAAATTAAAAAGATTTAAACCCTACCTCTTGTCTATATATTGGAGCTTCAACACCAAAGAATATAGTTGAGATATTAGAATATTTGTTATCGTATGTTAATACTACAGCTGGATTTATCTGACTAAATAGTCTCAGATTTCGTTTTATTGAGAATGCACTTTCTCCTGTTGCAGGATCTAATCCTAAGGCAAGTGCTCCTCCAAATATTTCTACACCATCTCTTAAGCTCTCTCCTTCGTCAACAAGTGGGAAGATGATTTGATTTTCAGCTATCATGTACCCCTCGATGTAGTCGTATTCTATGACGCTACCATTTGAGAGATGTGCCCCATCCAGAATCTCGATATTGTTTCCTGCTAAAAAGATACATCCTGATAGAGTATCTAGGTCGCTAGTTATATTTGGTTCAATATATATATTCTGCTTTGATACAAATAGTGTTGGCTTGTCACAAACGTATCCTGATGGAATGGCTATATCCTCCTCTGAATATTTATAGCAGGATGTCCCTTCAGGGCAATCAGTAGCGATACTGGTTGTAATATTTTCAAATGATGTTGAGCTCTCAATATTTTGGCTAAATTTGCTCATCAATATGTCAAACCAATATCCTTTTACATTGTTTGAGTCATATAGTAAGGCGCCTTGTACTGCTCCAAGATTGGAATGGATTAAGGTAGAGATTGAGGTGTTTCTAGTGGCAAGAAGCTCGGTTCCAAGATCAATATGGTCTTTGTCCATGAGGGTGTTAATATTGAATACGCCATCTAGTGCAGTAACATCAGATACGTCTTTTGCTGTTGTTGATATATTGTTTTGTGAGTATACATTTCCACCTCTAGTTGCAAACCACGGATTAAGATCTATCTCTTCACTTATGCTATTTGTATTACAAGCATTGTCGTAAGCAGTTACGTAGATGTCAATTTGGCCTCCCTCGTTTGTACCAATATTGAGAATATCGGTTTCTCCTGTGTTATTATCAAATATCCAAGCATTTGAATCATTGAATAACCCTATCTCTGATGCAAGAGGTAGCGCTCCTAGAGTTAAATCTCCCTTATTTACAGTATATGTTGCAGGTAAAAATAGTTGTGCTATATCTGTTTCTGTTCCTCCTGTTCTGTATCCATTCATTACCGTTCTGAGCATTCCACTAGTGGAATCAGTTGTACTCCAAGTGAGCTCCGTATTGCTCGGATCTTGCACTTGTTGCGTTACGTTGTCTACTGTCGGATTTGTAAGATCTATTCCCCAATTAAACAGGTCACTGATGTAGCTTTGATCTAAAATATTGCTATTAATCATATATGAGTCTATGGATTGTCCAAAGACGTTATACATTCCATACATATTGCTTGAGTTTGAAAGAAATTCGAGTTTGTAATCAAAAAGTGTGTTAGTAGTCTGCGTTACAGAAACATCATATATTCTAATTACATTTTCCCCATTGATCTGTACATACCCGTTAGTTACGGGTCCCCAGGTTAATGCCACATTTGTTGCATATATGCTTGGGTTGCTCCAATCACTGCCATTTTTTCTAATCATTATTCCTAAATCTGCATCTGTGCTACCAGTATATGAAGCTGTTATGGTTGTAGAAGTTGGTACTGAGCTATCTTTGCTTAGCCAAAGAACAAAGGCTTGTATTTCATCATTTGAGTTTACATCGGAGGTCGTAGCCTCAATGTGTAGAGGGTTATTAATCTCTGAACCTGTGTATGTTGATGATACACATCCATTGACGGTTATATCTGGAGGTATGACAATGGGTTGTGTTTCTGGCAATGTATCTACCACATAATATCCTTCCACTGGTAACGAATATTTATATGTATTGTTACATTTGTCAGTTGTTGTATACATTCCTGATATTTTTCCAGTTGCTCCTTCTTTAAGGACTTGGTTTACTGTTTTTGTTGTAGGAACAAAATTTTGGGTATTGTTAGTGTTTGGTACTGTTGAACAGAAATCTTCACCTGCGATTCCTGAACATGTAGTCCATGTTTTCCATTCATCGCCTACTCCATAGTTATTGGTTTGGAAATAATAGCCTCCACCTCTAGAGGTAGGAGGTGCTGTGAATGTTGGTACTGATACTTGTACATTAGAAGAACTAACGGCAGGGAGTTTAATGCGGGTAGGAGTAAGAGGATTTATTGAGAGTTGATATGTTGTTCCTTCAACAATCATACTTATACTTGCTGGTATAGATGGAGTCACATTGGTTTCGAGATAGTAACAAGCGCTACCAGTTAATGTGCAAGCTGTACATCCGTTTGAGCCTGTACAACTGCTTACGGCACCGGAAACACATAATGGACCTGTGACAGCAGTAGTTTGTCCAGAAGCACATACGGGAGTACAACCAGTACATGCACCTGGAGTACAAGTACATGTTACTTGAAATGGACAACAATACGCTTTCCCTGGGGGTTCGTATCGTCCACTTGCACACCCTGCCTGAGATTCTCCACATGGAGAATTCTGTAATGAACAGGAACTTGCACTAGGATAACATGAGACGGAACAGCTGGCATATATTTCTTTCTGTTGAAAAAAAATACTAGAAATAATTAGTGAAAAACCAATTATGAGTGATAAATAGATGAGAAATCTAGTTTTACGGCTTAGTGGTTTATTCATTTGATATGAATTGATATAGATTATTACACTCATTATATATATGTAACACGGATGTATCGTCTGTATTCAAAGTCTTTAAATATATTCCTTCTCTACTATATATTTTTTTATCAAGAGTATCTAGACACATATGAGTAGCTGTTAAAATATTGGTCGTAACCAAAGTTCTTATCTGATTTAGCTGAGTCTGTCCAATTGTATTATATTGTGCAAACTCTTCATATATTTTATACCCAGCACAATACGTATTTTGATTGGCACCAGAATCTGAGATAAACTGGAATAATTGTTCTACAATCCAAGTTGAGTCATAATTTGCATGAGGTTGTTTGTATAACATGCCATCGGATACTAATGACAGGTTTTTTAAATTGATCAAATCACTTTCAGAGTTTGTTGTACTATTCCAGTCAGAAACAATCGATGGGAGTGCAGTTAGTTTAGTCTCCTTATATTCATTTCCTAACGCTGTTTTGCAAACTGTGTTGTAACCAAGTCTCATAGAACTCTCACATCCAAACAAAATTTTAATTGTAGGATCAGTCCAATTTTCAAGAAAAGCCGTCGCAAATTGATCAGTATACAAATCTATATATTCCTTTTCGGTAAGAATGTTGTTGTTGTAGAAATTAGTGTACTTAGCTTTATTTTCTTCAGAGATATATGTTGGTAATATCTCAGGGTTAGGACAGAAATCTACACTGTTTTGTATTGTTGTAGTATTTGGATCTACTGTTATTAAATTAGCAATATCCTCATTAACAATATTTTGTATATATGCCTCTTCTAGTTTTATTATCGATATATCGTTTATATTGTAGCTATTCAAGATATCACCTTGAACATATGTAAGCGTAATATCAATAGGCATGAGCTTCTTGTATGCTAGCACATCATTGGAATATGATATTACATCTCCACTCTCACATATAGAAATATCTTTTAATTCGTTATCCTTTGAAATCACCTGAATATCAGCACAGCTATGGTTTTCATCAATTATTCTGATTTCAAGTAATAGGGCTTTACAGTCTATATTTAATTGGTTGTCATTTGTGCTTGTATCACACCAATTAGTTACATCCTCATATTTATCAACATTATATTTTGGTGATGAATCACTTTTAGTTTGAATTAGGAAATAGACACCAGTACCTAGGAGTAGAACAAAGAAAAAGGATAATAGAAGGATTAAATATGTATTCTTTTTATTCATTATTTTCTTCACTATTCCTAAAACAATGTTAAATCGTTCCCTAATACTCTCTTTGCATTCCATTGTAGATCAGCTTTGTCTGCCATTGTGTCTACTATCCATTCTAGATATCCACGGTCTGTTCTTGCAATGTCTTCTAGTGTTTTACCAGCATATTTTCCAAATGTCATCTGTCGCATAAGTTGAGGTTCTTTAGATATGAGTATCATATTTTCTGCACTTAGAGTGCTGTGCTCTTGTATATAATGGAACAGATCTCGTAAGAAGTACACATCGCTTAAAGCATCGTGGGCTGTGTTGTGATCTTGATCTTCTGTTTTGTATAGTCCCAGATAGTATCTGAGGAACTGTAAAGCATAACTTTCAATGTCATGATCTCCATCGTAGAACATGTTTCGAGCTAGTTTGAGGGTACAGATGGTATTGGGTATTTTGATTCCTTTCCTCTCCATTACTTCAAGATCAAAATCAACATTGTGTGCTACCCATATATATTTGTCTGCAAGGAAATGGAGGTAGTCTTCGAGGGTCTCTCCAATGAAATCTGGATCTATATTTTCTAATGGTAGTTTTGCTTCTTCAAGATATGGTTTGTCTGCCAAAAATTCCGGAGTGATATGATGCACTGCCATTGCTGCAAAGGCAATATCCTGCTTTGGTTTGAAATACATATTTAATTTTACGTCTGTGTCTGTAACAAAGGCTAGTTGTATTAGGTCTTTTATCTGTATATCTGTGGTTTCGGTATCAAAATATAGGAATGGTTTGGACATGCTAAAGTAATGCAGTTTAAATATATATTCAGTATATCATTATTAATTCTGTAAGGGATAGAACTTTTTAAAAAGTTTTAAATCCTACTTCTTGTTTGTAAAGATTGTACTCAGTACCAAAGAATATTGTAGATATGCTCGAATATTTGTTGTCATAGGTTATTACCACTGTAGGATTGATCTGACTGTAAAGTCTTAAGTTTCTTTGAATTGATATACCTGTATTACCACTAGTTGGGTTAGTTCCTAAAGCTATAACACCTCCGAATATTTCTACACCGTCTCTTAATGACTGAGATTCATCAGCTACAGAGAATATTACTTGGTTATCTGCAATCATATATCCTTCTATATAGTCATACATAACCTTGGTACTTGTAGATTTAAGGCTTCCAGCATCTATATATATATTATTCTTTGCAAGAAATACACACCCAGAGAGTAAACTTGTATCACTTAATACATCCGGGGATATATGTATATCTTTCTCAGAAACGAAGAGTGTAGGTCTATCGCATGTGTATCCTATCGGGATTGAAATGTTCTCTGTTGAGTACATATAACATTTGCTACCTGTACAGCTATCAGAAACTGCATTGTCCAAAGCTGTTATGGTGAATTGAGTAAGCTGTGCTTTATATTGGTTAAATTTCTTTACCAATTTGTTAAACCAAACATCTTTTATGTTATTTGAATCATTTTTTTGTGTGGCTATTGTAGCACCGCTGTTGGAATGTAGAAGATTTGATATTGTACTATTTCTTGTAGACAATAATTCTGTACCTAAATCTATTAAGTTTGAATTCATTCCTGTCTTAGGATTAAAGACTTCATCTAGGTATGGAAGGCCTGCAACATCTTTTGATGTAGAAGATATGTTCCCTTGAGAATATACAGTAGCTCCCCTAGTTGCAAACCATGGATTTAGGTCTATGTTTGTTCCATTGCCATTGGTATTACATGCAACATCATATGCTGTTATGTAGAGTGCTATTTGGCCACTTTCATTATTTCCTACATTAACAAGATCGGTTTCTCCTGTATTTGTGTTGAATATCCAAGAGTTGGGGTCATTGTAGAGCCCAATCTCTTGGTCTGATGGTATTTCCGCGTTAGGATCAAGGATTATTGCTCCTTTAAGAGTGGTATATGCAGTGGGTAAATAAAGTTTTATGCCTTCAGGATCCGTAGATACTCCTCCTAATCTGTATGCATTTACCACTGTTCTACCTATTCCACTTATTGTATCTGCATTACTCCACGTCATGTATGTATTCTGCGGGTCTCTGATTTGTTGAGTTATCTCTTCTACCGTTGGATCAACAAGGTCTATTCCCCAATCAAAGAGTTCGTAGTAGTAGCTTTGGTCTAGGATGTTGCCGTTTATCATATGTGTATCTAATGAACCTCCATATACGTTGTACATACCGGAGAGATTAGAGTCGTTATCTAAGAATGTCAGTTCATAGTCAAATATGATCTCGGAACTCTCCGATACAGATATGTTTGATATTACAATTATGTTTGTTGCTGCAACATTGATATATCCCACTCCATCAGTAAGAGATATTAATCCCCATGTAAGGTCAGAGTTGGTGGTATATATGTTTGGGTTAGTCCAATCACTTCCATTCTTTTTAATCATGATACCTACATCATCGGTAATGCTTCCTGTGTATGAGGCGGATATTGTACTTGCCGAGGGAATAGTATTGTCTTTACTAAACCACAGTGTGAATGCTTGAATTTCGTTTATATTATCTATATCTGTTACAGTTGCGCTTACATGTAATCCATTATTAACTTCTGTTCCAGTATATGTTAATGATGAACAACCTCTTGATGTTAAATCACTTCCAA
>LBSF01000024.1 GCA_000991805.1 candidate division WS6 bacterium GW2011_GWC2_36_7
CATTCGAGATAATTCAATCTGCGCCTACAATTGAATTTGGAACTGCTTCACTACCACAGTTATCAGCAAATGAACAACCAATCTACTACTCAACATATTGGGCAGAAGCTGTAAGCAAGAATAGCTCTAATCCAAAACTCGCATGGGATTTCATAGCCTTTTTAGCACAAAAAGAACAACAGAAATCGATGTATTCTAACGCTGCAAAAATCAGAGTATTTGGAGAACCATATTCATTAGTAGAATTAAATAGCGAATTAGCATCAAATTCATACCTTTCATCAATTGCAGAGTCTGCTCCTAAGATGATCTCTTGGCAGATGGGAGATGAATCATTTGTGAAAGCTACATTAAATGAAGCTATAACGAGCATTGTAGAAGATGGAAAAGATTCACAAACTGCATTAAAAACTGCAGAAACAGAAATAAATAATCAACTTGCACAAACCAATAGATAACGCTTATTATATATCTAATGAAGATTCGAAAAGCCCCAAGAAAATCTAAGTCTCTTTTTGTAATATATTCTTCATTTTTCTTGCTTGTTTCAATCCCTTTAGTCACATGGGGGCTCGTAAATGGATCGTTTGATATCCGAAATATGGCATTTGACAGTGTTACTGTTAGTGATGAAAATCCCTGCGTAATATCCCTCCCAAATGTTAATCCATATACCCTAGAGGTTGGAAAAGAAATCACTATTCAAGTAGATGCAACATTGAAAGATTCTGGTATTGAGTCATTAAAAATATCAGATTCAACTGGAATCCTAATTCATGAAGAATCTTTTACCAAGTCACCAATATCCATTGCTACTAGTTTTAAGTTCACACCTTTTAAATCTGGGACAGTAGATATGTTAGGACTAATAAACAAGGTGGGCGGTGGTAGTGTCGCATGTAAAATCAGTAGTGAATATGACATCCTTGGTTTAAAGGCAATGGCAAGCAACGAAATTCCTACCTTTACAACTGTACCCGCAGGATCAAAACCTTCGCAAGATATTAAAACGGGAGTTGCATACGAATATACTCTTACCGCATTAGATATTGATGGCGACCATATTAACTACAGCTATTCATTCACACCCGGAGCCACATGGCTTAAATCCACAATCATCGAAGACGGCTCCAATGGAAAACTTGCAATCAAATTCTATGGATCAACCGACAAGCCTGCCAGCTACCTTGCCAATGTCTTCATTCATGATGGATACAGTAAGCACTTGGTTTCTCAGACATGGGTCATTAGTGTAAGTCCTGCAGAAAATGATATCCCAATGGTAAGAGTACTTTCTCCAGTAACAAGTATAAAGTTAGACAAAGGACAATCACAGAAAATATCTTGGGAAGCTTCAGATTTAAATCGAATAACCAAGTATGAGCTTTACGTAAGTCAAAATCCTGCAGACCAGACCAGCTGGATAACCGTTAATGACAATATCTCTTCTAAGACTACATCATATCTAATTGATACTTCTGCCCTAAACCCAGGGACATACAAAGCCATACTTAGAGCAACAGACAATCAGAGCCCTGCATTGGTGGGAATTGGCCTTTCTCCTGAGATAACCATCAATGGAACAACCACACCAATTCCAGAAGATGATGTTGTAGTCATAGCTGAACCACAAGTAATTAATATGTCTCCAAACAGTACCGATACTGTACAGAACAAACAGGTTACCACTAAGGCTACAATAATTGCAGGTACCAATGCGAGTATTAATGAAGACAGTATTCTAGTAAAGCTTGATGACAAGGATATTACTTCGGATATTAGTATTAACAAGATTTCTGAGAAAGAGCACACCATAATATATCAACCTGATGAGGATCTTGTCGCTGGATTGCACAAGATGGAAATATACTTTGAAGATTCAAATGGTAAATCTGTAACCAAATCATGGACATTTACAATACAAGAAGAGGAAGTTGTAGCTGAAGGGTATGTAAAGATATTTGGTATGGAGATGAGCCAAAGAACCTTGATTATAATTGGTGCCGGTATCCTAGTTATAATTGTAGCTATCGTCGCTCCAATAATCATATTCAAAGTTTGGAAGGTTGAGCAGTACAAGAATGATGATAATCCTTCAGATAGTCGATTTATGCCAAATCTTCCTACAGAACCTGTACCTGCATTTACGCCTACCTCATCGGAGATTTCAAATATGGTAGAAGCTCCTCCTGTTGTTGAAGAAGAAAAGCCTGTGGCAGATGCTTGGGATAGTTATGCAGCACCACTTCCACAAGAGCCAGCAATGACTATACAAACACCAATTCCTGTAGAAGAACCACAAATAAAAAAAGTTGAACCTGTAATTGAAGACGTTCCTGTTAAAGAAGATATTGTAGAACCAATACCTACTCCTGAAGTTGTTGAACCAATCACAGAAGAAGTTACTCCGGTTGTAGAACCTGTTGTTGAGCCAGTTATAGAACAGATAATAACCCCAACAGAACCAAAGATTACACCAGTAGAACCAGCTCTAGTTGTAGAAGAAGTTCCTGTTGTTCCTACACCAGAACCAGTAGTAGAAACCCCCGCTGAGAGTACACCTCCTACTCCACCAGAACCAGACCTCAGTGTAGATCTAAATGTTGGAGATGATCTAGCTTCAATATACGAGCAGATACAACAAGCAGAGCAAGAAGAGACTCCTGCAACCAAGGAATAGATTCTATATGCTTAAATTGATATAATCTCCCTTATGAATACTTTCTCATACAAAGAAATAAGGGATAAATATATTGAATATTTCAAAAAGAATAATCATCAAGAGATACCTAGTGCTCCACTCGTACCAGAAAATGATCCTTCTGTACTTTTTGTTAATGCAGGAATGTTTCCGTTGGTACCTTTCTTACAAGGAGAAACTCACCCTAAAGGTACAAGGTTAGTAAATTCACAAAGATGTGTTAGAACTGGAGACATAGATGAGGTTGGAGATGCTTCTCATTGCACCACTTTTGAAATGCTTGGAAATTGGTCTTTAAATGACTACTTCAAAAGAGAAGCTATCACTATGACTGTAAGATTCTTTGTAGAAGAATTAGGATTTGATATTAACAAAATATATGCAACAGTATTTAAAGGAGATGAAACAGCACCAAAAGATACAGATTCAATAGAAGCTTGGAAAGATATCTTCAAAGAATACGATATTGATGCTGAAGTTGGAGACCGAATAATTGAAAATGGAAAAGAAGATAACTGGTGGGGATTAGCAACAGGTGGTCCATGTGGGCCAGATTCTGAAATCTTCTATGAAGTTAATGGTAAAAAGTTAGAAATTGGAAACAATGTATTCATGGAATATCTCAAAACTGGAGATGAATACAACCCACTAGGAAGACATAATGTAGATTTTGGAGGAGGATTGGATAGAATTACATGTGTTAGCCAAGGTGTAGATAATTTTTACGAAACAGATATATACAAACCAATATTTGACTTAGTTAAATCTCTTGGTAAGAATGATATATTAGTTTCTCAAAGAATCATTACAGACCATATTAAAGCTGCTACATGGATGATTATGGATGGTGTAGAACCTAGTAGAAATGAACAGGGATATATTTTAAGAAGAATAATTAGAAGAGCTATTAGACATGGTAGAAAGTTAGGTATTGAGGGTTTGTTTACTAGAAGGGTTGGAGATATAGCTATACAACAATTCTCACCAATATATTCTCAATTGGAAGCAGATAGAGAAAGAATATTAAATATATTGGAGGAAGAAGAGCAGAAGTTTAGCAGAACATTGGAAAATGGATTAAAAGAATCTGACAGAATTATCAAAGATGGTGAAGATTTACCAGTAAAAGCATTTAAGCTTTACGAAACATATGGCTTCCCAATTGAATTAACAATCGAAGAATTACAAAACAGAAAGATTGAATTCAATGAAGAGAATCTCCTCAATGGATTCCAAGAAGAACAGAAGAAACACCAAGAACTCTCTCGAACCTCATCCGCAGGAATGTTTAAAGGAGGATTGGCAGACACATCGGACATGTCTACTAAATATCACACAACTACTCACCTACTCCTAGCAACATTAAGAAAAATATTAGGCGACCAAGTATACCAAAAAGGAAGCAATATAACCCCAGAAAGATTAAGATTTGACTACCCATCAGACAGTAAACTAACCCCAGAACAAGCAAAACAAGTAGAAGAAATTATAAATGAACAAATACAAAAAGCCTTACCAATAACATACGAAGAGCTACCCAAGGAAGAAGCTTTAAAGATGGTACCATTTGCAGCATTCTCTGAAAAATATGGAGACATCGTAAAGGTATACACCATTGGAGACAAAACCAATCCATACTCCGTTGAAATCTGTAACGGCCCTCACGTATCCAATACAAAAGAACTAGGAACGTTTAGAATAGCTAAACAAGAAAACGTCGCTGCAGGAATTAAAAGAATTAAAGCAGTATTAGAATAATATGATTGAATACCCAATACTAGCAATAGACTATGGAAAGAAACACTTTGGATTAGCAATATCCGATTCAAAAGGAATCATAGCATCACCATTAGATGTGCTCTCCATTACTGAAAATCATGGACAAACAGATATTATCCTTCAAATCGTAGAAATATGTAAGGAATACAGAGTAAAAACCATACTTCTAGGATATCCACAAGCCTTCGCAGAAAGTCATAACGCTACACAAAAACACATTTCACAATTCGAGTACAAACTCAAAGGAAACACTGATATACCAATCATTTTGTATGACGAAAGCTTTTCTACAACTTCCGCAGAAAATATGTTAATATCATCAGGACAGAATACAAAAGGATTCAGGAAAAAGATAGACAAGATAGCTGCAACAGTATTTTTACAAGAATTTTTAAATTCAAAACACTAGTACAATGTTTAAACAAATGAGAAGTATCGTCAGAATTTTTCTGCTAGCCTTAATCACCGTAGTAGTAGCAGGAGTAATCATAAAGCTGGACTACAGCCATGCATTAAAAACAGTAAATAGTGATAGTGCAGACAAGGTAGTCGTTCAAATAGAAGAAGGAGAAACTGTAGATCAAATTCTCAAATCCCTTACTGATCAAGGACTCATGAATGAGAGATGGTCCAACTATTTCAAAATATATCTCAGGTTAAACAATCTAGCTGCCAAACTACAAGCAGGAACATACAATATTCCTAAGAACCTTAACATTGTAGAGTTAATCCAAACATTGCAAAATGGTAAAGACCAAGAAACTTGGGTAACTATTGTTGAAGGACTTAGAAAGGATGAAATTGCAGATGTACTCGTCAAAAATCTTGGTGGAACCTTCTCTAAGGATACATTCCTAGCATTAACAATAAATCAAGAATTCATTAATACATTTGGGTTAAATAGTGATGTGAAAGATCTAGAAGGCTACCTCTTCCCAGACAAATATGCATTCGCTTTTGATGTTACAGAAAAAGATGTTGCAACAATACTTGTTGAGAACTTCAAAACAAAGGTTGGGGTAAATGACAGATATCAAACAATAATATTGGCAAGCATCACAGAAAAAGAGGGAAGAACTGCAACAGACAGACCAATAATTGCAGGGATAATATTAAAACGATACAACGAAGGATGGACACTAGGTTTAGACACCACTATCCTCTACTACTTAAAGACTTGGGATGAGAAGGTCATTACTCAAGAAGACTTGAAAGACAACAATCCCTACAATACTAGAGTCGTAACCGGATTTCCCCCTACCCCAATATGTAATCCTGGGTTAGAATCCATCAATGCTGCAAGAAATCCTGTGAACTCAACCTACTATTACTTCATTAGTGATCGTGATGGTCTAATACACTATGCACGAACAGCTGCAGAACATCAAAACAATGTAAATCAGTACATATTAAACTAATTTTAGTGTTGCCCCACTATGACTCTTGATATGAAAAGTACAGATGAGAAAAAGATTACAGCTCCTTCCATTCCTCTTGAACTTGAAAAACCCCAAAAGAAAAAAATGAAGAAATGGGTTAAGTTCGTAATCATCGGAGTAATAGTTCTAATTCTTGGTGGAATTGGGTTTGGGGTTTACAAAGGGCTCGCAATATTCCAAAAAATTGGTTTAAAATTTGATACCGGAGCTCTTTCACTTACAAATGTAGAACCCGAATTACAAAAAGATAGCACAGGAAAGTACACCAACTTCCTGATAATTGGTATTGATACCCGAGGAACCACTGACGGATTAAATACAGACACACTCATCCTAGCCTCATACAATTACGACACTCACAATGTGGTTATGGTTTCCATTCCAAGAGATTTGAGTGTAGAGATTGGTAAAGATTCGAAATGGTACAACAAGATTAATGCAGTCTATGCATTCACTAAAGAAGAAAGCGACGACACAAAAGGTCTCCAAGAGCTACAAAGAACTGTAGAAGAACTTACCGGGACAGAAATTCAGTACTATGCCATGGTTAACTTCGATGGATTTACACAAGTAGTCGATGCGGTTGGAGGAGTAGATATAAATGTGGAGAATAGTTTTACAGACTACACTTACCCACTTGGAAATGGATATCAGACAGTTTCATTTAAAGCAGGAATCCAACATATGAATGGAGACACAGCCCTTAAATATGCAAGATCTAGACATTCAAGTGACAACAACGAAGGTTCTGATTTCATGAGAGGGACAAGATCTTAAGTACGGAAACACTAACCAGTCCAAAAGCAATTACGGGATTAATCTCATCAGTTGCAGACAACATTAAGGTTTCTCAATTTACGATTAGTGACATTGAAGCAGGTTTAAATGTAGCAAAAGATTTCAATGAAAATAACGGAAAAGCATATTCGTTTGTTCTAGACCCTACTGCTGGAAATTATCAGCTTGTTGGGAACCTTTCCACATATGCAAAAGACGGAACCCTACTCGCATATGTAATCGGTCCAAAACTCGGACTCGGGAAGTATACCGATATCAATGAATATGTCGATCTCATTACTGCAAATCCCTCTCTCTACACTGAAGAAGAAGCATATGACGAGGTCCAAACATTAAGAACTAAATATCCATATTTGAATATTGTATACCGAGGCACCCTCTATTCTAACAAAGAAGGAAGCTATATCTACTCACATACAGAAAACGAATTCACTACAACTGTAACTGATTTCGCAACTGCACTGAAGATAGAGAATAAGGTAAAACCAGAATTCATCACCAACAATTTAAACGGTGAAGATGTTACAATATTACTTGGTAAAGCAGTTCAGTTAACCGAATAAAAAAGTGATATTCAAACTATACCATGGCTCATCGCCATATCTGTCCCTAAAAGCCTTAAAACAAGAGACCTTGAACTTTCCTGATATACAATTTCAGATCGTTAATGCTGAATCACAAGATTCACAAACAATATTTGATAAGTTAGGAAGCCAAAATCTCTTTGTTTCGAAACGAGGAATAATCATTAAAAGGTTGTACAAAAACAAGGACAAAGACAAGCTCATTGAAAGTATACTAACCATACTCAAGCAGGGAACAAGTACAGATATAATATTCTTCTGGGAAGCAGAAAAGGTTAGAGTAAATACTAGATATTTAAAATTCTTCAAAGAAAACTCCGCCTTAGAACAATATGATGAGATGAATAAAAGATCCTTTGGAGGATGGTTAAAAGAAGAATTAGAAACTAATGGATTAAACCTAGATCCTACAGTACAACGACTACTTGCAGAAAGAACCAACTATGATCCAGAGCGATGTGCAAATGAGATACAGAAATTAAAACTAGATCCTGAAAACGATACAACATATATTGTAGATACTTTAGAAAAAGACATTTGGGCATTGATCGATGCAATAAATATGAAGGATAAGGCTCGAAGTATGGAGATATTGGAAAACTTGTACAAACAAAATAACGATCCCAACTATATCCTCTCAATGCTAGCAAGAAACCTAAGAATTCTTACCTTGGTTAAACATCTTAACGATCAAAAAAAATCATTTAGAGAAATATGTTCAATTTTAAGAATTCCTCCATTTACTCTACCCTCAATTCTAGATACTTCTAAAAACTATGAAAACAAACAATTAATACAGATATATCGAAAGCTTTCCAATCTAGACTTGCAAATTAAAACTGGGAAAATCGATGGACATCTAGGATTAACCCTCATATGCCCGTACCTCTAGTAGAGATTCAATTGACACCACCCCCCTATTAACTTAAACTAGTAAAGAGAATATTCAAATCTATACCTGCCCTAATGGAAGAAGAAGGAATAAGAGTTACAACACAGAAAAAATCAAAGAAATTACAGACCGTTCTTCTTGTCATAACAGGCATTTTAGGCTTAGCACTAATCGGCGTAGCAATATATTTCTACACAATTAAAGATACAAACACTAACACAGATACAACCAACAATGTTACTTGCGGATGTTACTACATAGATCCAGCAGTTACTACCGAATGTGGAGATCCAAGAAGAGCATTTCAGTTTGAGGTAGCAACTAATACAAGCACAGAAACATGTAAAGCCGCTTGTGCAACAAGCAAACTTTCAACAAATGATCTAAACAGTTCAACTCAACAAGATCTTTACCAAATCTGTCAACTTCAAACCATTTCAGATTCTAGATGTCAGTCCATGACGATTACAGATAAAAATGGAAAAATAGTTACAGGAAAAGTATCCTCAACAGACCAATTAAATATCGAAGCCACATTTGATGGAGAATATTCTGATTACAAGTTTGTAGTAAATAATGAAACAACCGACCCTGATCTCGTTACACCTGATAAAATAACAATCAAAAAAACAATTGATGATCTAAGCAGTTCAACCGCAATAAATATTGTAGCCACAGGAACTACTGCTGATGGACAGCAAATCAATTCTCCAATATGTCGAAGACTTGTAGAAGTAACTCAAGCGGGGGAATCAAATGTCAGCAATCTCCAACTAACAACTAGATTGGATGGCTCAACAATGAAGATTTCCAATGCAAAAATTTCAATTGGGAACCTAACCTCGTCAGCAAATACAAAGATTACCTTCACATTTGGAACTACGTTCCCTGAACTAGTCATGACAAAAGGATTTACTGTAGATACCACCGGTGGAGTTATAGAGATTGTAGAACAAGATCTTTACAATGCTTTAAATTTCTCAAACTCCAAAAGCTTCTCACAATTAAATGATCATACAGGAAATCTTACAATTAAATCCGAGGTATATATCTCCAATGCTTCCATTGGATCAGCAAGTGCATCAGTCACTTACCCTGCAGTTCAAGATGATACCAATACAGACACAAACACAGATACCACAGTAGCTTCAAGCTTCACAGTTGCTAACACTGTAAACCTAACATGTGTAGAAAGAGTATCTCCATCAAATACGGTACAATACTCAATCAATGTAACAAACAAGAGCACTACTTCTCAGAAAATTACTTCCATAACAGACAAACTCCCTCTTGGATTTGCATATGCAACAGGCACAACAAAACTTAATGGCGTATTAGTAACTGATTCCGGATATGTAACCCCTACTGATGTCGGAGATTCTCAGCAACTTGTAATTGCAAAAACTGGAGGTTGGACATTAAGTGCAAATCAATCCTTAACCATAGTATTCCAAGCTCAAGCTGGAGCAGATGCTTTAACTGGAACTAACAAAAACGAAGTGGTTGTTACACCAGAAGAAGTTCCAACAGATCCTACAACATTGAGAGCTTCTGTTAACACTACTGTAGCGCAAGATTGTGAGAACCCAGATGCAACCACAGATGAAACACCAAGTACTGGTATATTCGATTCAGTAATATTCAAAGTAATCATTGGAATCACAGTTATTGTCACAGGTTGGTATATATACAGCAGACCGAAGGGAAGACTATTCGTAGAGAGATTCGTAGACTCAGAGCTTTACAAAACCACAGAACTTGGAACATGGAAACTATTCAAACCTAAGAAATACTTCGAGGAGACAGTCGTAAGGAAATCACAGAGGAAACGAGAATAAAGATTAAAGATCTTTAATCGAGAAATCTAACGCCGTCCCATTATATCCATATGCAATATCATCAGAATTAACCAAGAAGTAATACTTCTGTGTAGTTAACAATTTTTCAATCACTACCTCATGCGTTTTAGCCTTAACCTTATTCTTCTGATCAACAACAACTAAGTTCAAGCTATCTCTCTGACTCCCATACTGTACAAATCCAAGACATTCTTTCTTTGTACTCCAAGAAACCTTTACAGAATATTCCTGTTCCCCCTTCTCAACAAAAATATTGTAAGGAACACAGTCTTTTTTCTCTGTAGCAAGAATGTCTGAACCAAAAGTATTCCTAACAAAAAGCAAGGTTGTAGCAATACCAACAATAAATAATCCTAAAAAACCGGTTATTACAAACAACCTACTTCGCTTCATTATCTTGTATTAAAATATAATTCTCTTGAACTGAAGAATTAACTCCATCAGATATTTTTACATCAAATTTGTACTGACCGCTAGTTCCTACGGGAGGAGTTCCAGAAATATGTAGTCCTTCAATATTTAACCAAACCGGCGCATTTTCCAAAGACACAGAAATATCTGCACTCTCACTATCGCTATCTGAATACTTAATATCGTATGTATACTTTTCTCCAGCGTATGCCACAACTGGAGGCAGGCTTATAATATATGGTGCAACTGCAATGTTTGTTTGTCCCAAGACATCTTGTTCTACCACAGGTTTTACTCTATTATTCAAAATTGAAAAAACAACACCAACAATTACCAAAACTAAAACTAATCCAACGCTAAACGTAATTTTTAGTTTTCGGCTACCTTCCATACTACAAGTTTAGCATAAAAGAATATGTTTACAAACAAAGGAATTATATATATAATACGCTAACTTTAGACAGTTTATATTATTAAAGAAATACAATGCCAAACCTAAAAACATCGATCAAAGATTTAAGATCAAGCAAAAGAAAAGAAATCAACAACGATCGATTAAGAGTCAGATCAAAAAAAGCAATCAAAAAGTTTAAGACTCTTGTTGCTGAGAATAATCCTGAAGAAGCCAAGGTAACTCTAAAGCATATTTACAAAGTTCTTGACAAAGCAGCTAAGAAAAATGTTATAAAGGATAATAAGGCAGACCGATTAAAAGGTCGTCTTACTAAAAATTTAAACAAACTGACCCAAAATAATGTCCAAACTGCTAAGAAGAGCGCTTAAAATATCGATAGTTCCAGCAATTTTACTAATTGCAGGAAAATTTATTGGTATTCTATGCACCAGCATTATATACAATCTGAATTTCCAGATTAGTAATGATCTAAACGGTCTTTTTTCTGTTCAAATCTACTTTCCTGACGCTAGTACAACACTCTTTGTAAATTCCATATCTAATCTTGTAATGGTCGTTTTCTTGGCGTTACCCCTCGCCTACTTCATTATTAAAACTACCCTGTATCACACCATTGCAAACAATCCACGAACCATCGTCAAGATGACTCGTTTCAATATGCTCAAATGGATAACTGCAAAGGATACATCCTTCCTAACTATGTTCATCTGGTGTGCATTCCTCTGGATTGCTTCCGGAGTAACCATCGCACATACACTACAAGGTAGTACATATTCGTGGGTAGGAATAGTTGCAGGATCGCTCGCATTGATAGCATCTCTTTTCACCATAAAGACATTTGAAATAGAAACTGATAATATATATCCAAGGGAACATAAATACTATTAGTCATTACTGCAATGCCCAATCAAAAAGCCCAAAAATTTAAAAATTTTGTAGGCCATATCTTAGAACCATTTGCGTTGGGAGTATTAGCATTGCTTTTCATAATCCCTACAATCACCGTAATGAATCTTTCCCCAATAACTAAAAAATTAAAAGATCTCAACGTACTAGGCGTAAATTCACAATCTTCAGTATCAGTAACACTCGTTGGTGGTAAACACGATGTATTTACAGAAGAAAACTTGAACAAAAATGATAATACCTCTGACTATTCTACAAAGTTAAACAAACGGGCTGCAGATAGCTACTCAAAACCAATATTGGAAATCAAAAATAACACAGAGCAGGTACAAACTGTCTCTTTCTACGGACAAACTCTCAATCAGACACAATCAAATATTAGAATAATCGTTGATGACAAAACATACAAAATACAAGATGATCGGGGACAAACATATCCACAAGAGGTTACAGTCCTACCTTCTTCCAAAGTAATTGTGTTCTTAGCAATTGAGAATCTAACCGGTATACAGTTCTCAGAAGAATTTGATTTGCAAGTTAAGGTTGTAGAAAACCTTTAATACCTACTAAAATCCCCTGTAATCATATATAATTCACCTATGTTAGAAAAAATTCGTAACTTTTCAATAATTGCACATATAGACCATGGGAAGTCTACCCTAGCTGATAGGATGATAGAGGCAACACATACCGATGTCTCCCATGAGAAGAATAAAGACAGAGTCCTTGATAGATTGGATTTAGAACAAGAGAAAGGAATAACCATTAAACTCCAAGCATGTACAATGCATTGGAAAGGTTACAAGCTCAACCTAATTGATACTCCAGGCCATGTAGATTTCTCTTACGAAGTATCCAGATCATTAGCTGCATGTGAGGCTGCAATTCTACTCGTAGATGCAAGCCAAGGAATACAAGCACAGACACTTTCCAACACTAAGAAAGCATTAGATTTAGGATTAAAACTCATCCCGGTATTAAACAAAATAGATTTACCCGGGGTAAAGGTTGAAGAAAGAGAAAATGAGATTGAAGATCTTTTAGGTTTTTCTAAAGATGAAATCATAAAGGTATCTGGCAAAACTGGAGAAAACGTAGATAAACTTCTTGATGCAATAATTGAGAGAGTACCAAATCCCAAAGGAACTAATGAAGCTCCATTAAAAGCATTAATATTTGATTCATTTTACGATGAACATAGAGGTGTAGTTGTTGCAGTAAGAGTATTCGATGGACATGTTCAACATACCCATGGTAAGCCTACTCCATTACACATATTACAAAGAAAAGAGAAATTTAAACCTACCGAGGTTGGATTGTTTACCCCAGATTTAGAAGAAACTGGGGAATTAAATGTTGGAGAAGTAGGATATATTGCTACTGGTCTAAAAGATATCAGTTACTTTACCGTTGGAGATACAATTTCAGATAGTGCAGATACACTTCCACTTGATGGATACAAAGCTCCAAAGCCAAATATCTTTGCTACCTTCTTCCCAATAGATTCTGAAGACTATGACAATCTTAAAATCGGATTAAGTAAATTAGCCTTAAATGATGCTTCATTAACATTCTCAGATCAGAGATCCAACCTACTTGGGTCGGGGTTTAGATGTGGCTTCTTGGGGCTCCTACATATGGATATAATTCAAGAAAGATTAGAAAGGGAGTATGACGTCAACCTCATAATTACCGCCCCTACAGTTGAGTATGAGGTCACAACTAACACAGGAGAAGAATTGAAGATACAAACACCTCAGGAGATGCCAGATACGTCATTAATCAAAGAAATTAGAGAACCATGGGTAAGAATAGAAGTACTCACTCCATCACAATATATGGGAGATATAATGAAACTATGCCAACTCAGAAGAGGACAATATGTAAATACAAAATATCTAACACATAGTCGAAGTGATATGCAGATGAGAGATCAGTACATCATTCTTGAATATGACATACCTCTAGCCTCTTTGATATCCAACTTCTTCGATCAGATGAAGAATATATCTAGTGGATATGCATCAATGGAATATGAATTCATAGATTTCTTCCCAGCAGATATTGTTAAGGTCTCAGTATTGGTGAAGTATGAGGAAGTACCCGCCTTAGATTTCTTAGATGTGAGGGACAACGCAAGAGCCAAGGCAGCCAAACTACTCGAGGAAATGAAAAAGGTAATACCAAGACAACAATTCCCGATACCATTACAGGCAGCTATTAACTCCAAGGTAATAGCTAGAGAAGATATCAGTGCATTTAGAAAAGATGTTACCTCCAAGCTATATGGTGGTGACTATTCTAGAAAGTTAAAACTTCTTAAAAAACAAAAGAAGGGTAAAGCTAGACTAAAAATGATTGGAAAGGTAAACATTCCTCAAGAAGCATTCTTAGCTATTCTCAAAACATAATGATTAAGAGCATTAAGCTAACAAATTTCAGAAGATTTGAGGATGTTCAAATTGATATCGAGAAGGATATTGTGGTTTTGTATGGTAACAATGCACAGGGGAAAAGCACAATTCTAGAGGCAATATATCTGCTTACTAATGGTAAATCTCCATGGGCTGTGTCTGATGAGTTTGTAAACAATACGCAAAAAGATGAGGACAAGTTTGCGAGGATTGAGATTGCTACGGATGAACATTTGTTTGCATTTTTTAAGGATCAGAGTAGAAGGGTTTGTAAGATAGATAACATGAATACGACACCAAAGAAGTTTTTTCAGAGTAATGCATCTACGATATTTAATCCCGAGCAGATTGAGATTTTGATGATTTCTCCATCTCGAAGAAGAGATTTTCTTGATGAGGTTATATCCCAGATTGACTATGAATACAATGATACTTTGGCTCAATTTAGAAAGGTATTAAGACAGAGGAATGCATATCTTAAAAAACTTGCTAAGAAGTTCTATGAACAGGGAATTATTGCGCGTAATGATACTCAGTTGAATTTCTGGACGAATGAGTTTGTTAATCTTGCTAAGATTATTCAAAATAAAAGATTGGAATTGATTGATGATTTGTCTTCTGATGGGTTTACTTTGGAATATGTTAAATCTAATGACAAGGATTTGGAGGAGTGTATTGAGGATGCTAAGAAGAGGGATATTGTTACTGGTTGTTCTAATATTGGTCCTCAGAGGGATGACTGGGAGATTATTGTTGAGAAGAATATCAAGAAGTATGGTTCTAGGGGTGAGAAGAGGTTGGCTATTGGGAATTTGATATTTAGAGTACAGGATGTTTTAAACAAGAAGCTTGGGTTCTACCCTATTCTTTTGTTAGATGA
>LBSF01000025.1 GCA_000991805.1 candidate division WS6 bacterium GW2011_GWC2_36_7
TTTTTCCAGTTCTCGAAGCTCCAATTATTAAAATATTTTTCCTCATTTATATTTCTTTAATATTATCTCTTTAATATCTCCTCAATCTCCAACAATCTATTGTATTTAGCCAACCTTTCTCCTCTGTCTGGTCCTCCAAACTTACTCTGTTGTGCAGGAGTACCTACTACTAAATCAGCAATCATATCATCATTTGTTTCTCCACTACGATGTGATATTACAGCACACATATTATTCGCCATAGTCAATCTAATGGCATCTAAGGTCTCTGTTACAGTCCCAATCTGATTTAATTTAATCAATACGCTGTTCATAGCCTTAGTATCAATACCATGCTGTATTCTCTCGGTATTTGTAGTTAAAAGATCATCTCCTACAATCTGATATTTAGAACCAAAGTCATTTGTAAATTTGCTCCAATGGAGAATATTGGATATTGTGAGTACCAATCCTTTTGTAATTCTATCCATTCTTCTGTGCTCAATGCTTTGTCTTCACTCTTGAGCTCATATCTTGAAGTATCCTTGTTGTAGAACTCTGAGGCTGCAACATCTATAGCGATTTCAAAATCTTCACCAGGTTTGTATCCAGCTTTAGTTATGCCTTCCATAATAATATCAAAGGCTTCCTTGTTACTTTGTATCTCTTTAGGAGCATATGCACCTTCAAAACCTACACCAGTGGAGTATCCTTTTGCTTTGAGAACATCTCTAGGCTTTAAATGCATCTGCAAAGCTATCAAATCTATCAATCTTTGGAGCCACCATATATTCTTGTATATCTGTTGACCAGTCTCCGTGCTTCCCACCTTCTAATACTAAAATCTGTGGGCGAGGAAGTCTTAATGTTTCTGGGTTGTAATTCTTGTCTGAATATATCATTCCAAAGTATTCATAGAGTTGTAATCCTAAGGAGTTTGCAGTTGCTCTACAGAATGCCATTGAGCATGAGAGAATTGTATTTCCACCTAATTTGCTTTTTTGTGTTGTCCCATCTAAATCAATTAGGAAATCATCAAACTCTTTTTGACTTGTAAAATCTTTTTCTTTTAAGGCTTCAGATATAACGGTGTTTACATTTTCTACTGCTTTAGATACATGGCCATCCTCATCTCTTAATTCCAAGACTTCATTTGTGCCTGTAGATGCACCTGAAGGTACTTCACCTTTTCCTTTGTCACCGCTCCATAGTTCTATTTCTGTTGATATGGTAGGTATTCCTCTTGAATCTAATATTTCTCTTGCATGTATGTTTTGGATTTTCATATTTCTATCTTTTCTATATTATTCTATTATTCTAGCAGAGGATTAGGTAATTGTCTTTAGGTATATAGTTTGATAGAATCATGCATATGTTAAGCCGAGGTGGTGAAATTGGCAGACACGCTACCTTGAGGTGGTAGTGGGAGTAAAATCCCTTGCAGGTTCAACTCCTGTCCCCGGCATATTGTTATGGACGACTAGCTCAGCTGGTTAGAGCATCTCGTTTACACCGAGAAGGTCATAGGTTCGATCCCTATGTCGTCTACCATCACATATTTTTGGTATAATTACTTATGGAGATTATTCTACCAATAATAATTACTTGGCTAATTAGTCCTATTGCTTTGTTTATTATTACCCATCTAAGCAAATCAAAACAAAAATTCCCTGCAAGTATAACTGGAGCTATAGGAGATACGGTATTCTTACCTATTTTTAATGCGGTATCTGTTTATTATGGAATTATTGAAAATATCAATAATAATTTATTAATACTATTTTGTGGTTTATTAGGTATGGTCGTCTTTTCTGGGATATATCTTGTATATCGTAAAAATAGAAAAGATAGAGATGATTGGATGAAAAACAAAAAAGGGGATTTTAATTTTGCGGGTTGGTACCATTTTATATATGTCATATTACAATCGTTGTTCATTTTCATCTCATTAGTATACTTTTATGATAAAACATTGATATGGATTTCTTTGGCAGGATATTTGTTAACAACTCCTTCTGTTAGATATCTTATAAAGAAGATTTAGATTAACTGTGTTTGACAGTAAATTATGGCCATTGTATAATAAACAATCAAATCCTCTCAATGGCTTCGGCGATAGAGAGTCAACGGGGGCTTCGGCCCCTTGTTTTTTTATATATCCTCATCTGCCAACATGAATAGAGTAAAAGTTTTCATAGACAATAGTAATGTGTATAAATCTCTTTCTGAGCAGCATATTGTTGACCCAAACTGGATAAAACAGTACGACCCACTGTTTTTAGCAAAAATTCTAGCGGGTAGTAGGGAGTTAGTAGGTGTGAATTTCTATTGTACGAATCCTCCACCTATTCTTAAGAAAACAAATCCTAAGGCCTTTGCTTTACAAGAGAGCTATTATAGTCGTATAGCTAACTTGGATAAGGTGATTGTCCATTTTGGAACTTTAACCATGAATGACGGGCAATATTTTGAAAAGAATCTTGATACTCAGATGGCAGTAGATATAATGGAAGGGGCTTTTCTAAATCATTATGACACTCTAATTCTTGTATCAAGCGATGGAGATTTTGAAAGTTCTGTTAGGAAGGTCAAAGATATTGGGAAAAGAGTAGAAATTCTATTTTTTAAAGATAATGTTTCGCAGAACTTAAAGAAGGTTAGTGATTTAAATAAGAGAGCAAGAAGGTCGTATTTCAGACAACTTTAATATTTCTGATATACTGTTAGTCATGACTAACTATTACAATGACCTAACCACAGATCCTAAGGAAGAATTACTCTCTCATGTAGATGAAAATGATATTGAAATAGAGGGTATTAGAAGAGAGGAATGTCATAATGAAAGTATTAAACCATGGCATAGGAATTCTCATGTATATATTGTTAACTCAAAGGGAGAGCTATATATAACTCGCAGATCACATACCAAAGATACCTCTCCAGATCTCCTAACTGTTACTACTGCAGGGCATATTAGATATCAGGAAGATCCAAAAGAATCTGCTCAAAGAGAATTAATGGAAGAATTATGTTTGGAAGCTACAATACACTTTGTAAAGAAATACAAGGTAGACTATGGTTTTGAAAGAGAATTCATATATGTATATTTTGGTAAAACGGATAATGTTCCTAAGATAGGGAATGAAGAAGTAGGAGCGATTATACCTATGCCTTTAGATAACGTAGTGAAGGGTATTAAAGATGGATCATTGAAGTTAGCTCCTGGAGCCCAGGATGTTATACAGATATTAATTAGTGAGAATATATTAAGACACGAGATGTTTAATTAGTATGAAGAATATAGAGGTAGAGATTCGTTCCTTCATTACAGAAGCACAGTACAAATCTCTTTTGAAATACTTTAAAAAGGATTGGGAAAATGCTTTAGTTTGGTTTTATTAATTTTTTTTAACACAAATCCAATATCGGTTTTATTGCCATCGTGGTAAGGGTATTTCTTAACATAATCATTTGCCCATTTTATAGCTTTCGTTGCTAATTTCGCAGCTCTATTATATTCGTTGGCATTAAAATCAAACTTGAGTATTTCTTTTGCTTCTTTGTATAAAAGAACTTTTTCAATATTTAGTAAGCTCCAGACAGATGCAGGTTCCATCAGTAGTTCGGGTAGTGCATATATTAACTGTGCCTTAATTTCTCGAACATCTTTTCCTAATATGAAGTTGGCTATGAAAATAGCATTTGTTTGAGCTTCTCTCCCATAGCCAGCTATTCTAAATGGTTTATGCTTTATAGCCATATTAAACTTCTCGAGGAATAACTTCTTTATTTCTTCTGTCTGGTATATTGAAGTATTAAGTTTGTGTCTATTTAAAAATTCCAAGAGTCTCATTTCATCGTCAAAGTCTATGTCAGATTGGAATTGTGCTCTAGCGAGGAAGTATCTCAATGTGCTTTCCAATCCTTTCTGTATAGCTTCGTTTTCTAGACCGTTTGAATCCAAGAAAAGTGAAGCAAAAGTTTCGAGATCACCTATTCTTATGTGGCATAAATATGCACTTTCGGAATCATCAGTACATTGCCAAAGTTTAGAAATATTAAGATAATCAGCTAAAATTTGTTGAGATGCAGAATTAATTATCAAAGCATCATCCGCAATGAATTCTTTAATGTATGGTGTGTACAGAAGTTGCTTAAATGAATCTGAAGTGCTGTTAGAGTCAGCTAAGAATAACGGGAGATTTGTAATAACCTGCTTCACAAATTCTGGATGTTGAAGACTGTTCGTATCTACATCTGCTAGGTATGCTTCTTCAGGGTTATTTAATCGGTTTCGTATTTCTTGTATATTTTGTTCTGTATCGTAAGCAAGGGGAGTGGTGGAATCTGTATGTGGGTAGAAAATAGGGTCTGTTTGCATAGAAATAACTTATAATCTTATTCTATATCTATTATATTCTTTAAGTCATAATTATGTCAATTTATTTCTATCGTTGATATTTAAAACGTGGTATATTTTAACATATATAACTTTGGTATATATGATTATGAAATTTGAAACTGTCGCATTAGTTGTTGTAGGTAGCATTATTATTGGTATATTAGGTGGATTTGCTGCCAGGAGTTTTTGGATTGGTCTTGGATTACCTGTGGTTTTAATTGTCCTAGGTCTTATGTGGTTAGCTCTTAGACCTTCTGTTCCTGAAACACCAAAGGAAGAAGAAAAGAAGGAAGATACTACGCAACCAAGACAGGAATAGGGTATAATTCTCAATGTTTAATGGACGATTAGCTCAGCTGGTTAGAGCATCGCATTCACATTGCGAAGGTCATTGGTTCGATCCCAATATCGTCTAGATTATTCTTTGATATAATAAATCATGTGGACATGTAAAAAATGTAATAGAGAATTTATAAAGACCAATCAATCTCACTCCTGTGTTGTATACCCAATAGATAACCATTTCCGAGGAAAAGGAGACAAAAGCAAAGCACTCTTTAATGCCTTAACAAAATCAATAGAAGATAATATTGGGAAGTTGAAGATAGAAGCTTTGCCCTGTTGCATACACCTTGTGAGCCATTATACCTTCAGTGGAGTTTGGATATTGAAAGATAAAATAAGATTAGATTTTAGAGTAGATTACGAGATCAAAAGTAAAAGGTTTGTTAAAGTAGAGAAGTTATCTACAAATAGAACTTTGTATTTTGTAGAGATAACAAAGGAGGATGATATAGATCCCGAGCTATTAGGCTGGTTGAAAGACTCATATAACCTTAAGAGTTAGTTAAAGATTTCTTGTCCTTCCAACATTTATCACATATTAATGGTATGATTAAGTACATTAAATTGTTATACCTACGATTATGTTCGATAGCATAAAACTAAAGTATGAGTGTCCATTCTGTAATAAAGAACTAGAATATACTTTAAAACAATTACAAAAAGGAAGAATTCTTAAGTGTCCTCATTGTGGAAAAGAAATACAGTTAGAAGAATCTGTATCTGGTTCTGTACAAAAGATGGAGAATGAAGTAAAAGATTCATTGGAGAATATTCCTAAGAAAGTAACCATGAAGTAAAAGGATATTCCTTGTTTCTTTGTCGTATCTCATAGATATACCTTTATTATGGTAGAATGCATCTCTTATGATTTACAAATTAACAGAAAAAACAGAATTAAAAACATTTCAAAAGATAGTAGATATCCATAGACTATGTATATCCCAATCCAATGCACCATTCTATCCTCCAGAGGTTATAGAGGAATGGCTTGGGGAGGTAAATATTGAAGATACAAAAAATCAGTTGAAATATACTACATGGGTAGTATTAGAAAGAGATAATAATATTGTAGGGTTTGCTCAATACTCATTACCGGATTGTGAGCTATATCAAATACAAATAAATCCTAATCTACAAAGAAAAGGATACGGAAAAGAATTGTATGAATATGTTGAAGAGGAGTTTAAGAAGAATAATATAAAGGAGATGGGACTATATTCTGTGAAGAATGCTATATTATTCTACAAGAGTTTAGGATTTAAGGTGAAGAAAGATATATTATTCCCATTAAAGAAAACAAAAGCGGAATTAACAGTTATGACTAAGAAGCTGATTTAGAAAAATCATTTTCTAAACTTTATCTATTAATCCTCCAATATATTTAGCACAATAAACTATAGTATCCACTTTAAAGATCTTTTCTTCTCCAGAAAAGTTCTCGGCATCTCCTGTGATTACATTTGTGTATTTGAAGTCTCCATCAGATATTTCGCTTGGTCCTCTGTATGGCATCTCCAAGGTAGAATTTCTTAACGCAAGGCTCAATATCTTATATATGTCTTCAGGTTTATTTCCTTCTTCGACCCATCCGTAGTAAACCATCATCCATACAGGCTTATTGTCATAGAATACTACTTCTCTACCACCATATGGTTCACCTCCGAAATAGTTATCATGATACTTCCAGTTATCTTTTTCATAAACAATAGTTGTAGAGTTATCCGCTTGCTTTTGCCTAAGATTAACGTCTTCTGAAGCGTAGGTATTGTGGCTTGCATCAAGAATAAACTGTTTTAATTGTAATATATCCATGAAAATATCCTAAAAATTTATTTATATCTTAGTTATCTCAAATACCTCTGGTAACAACCCACCTTCATTAACTCTTAAAACACTCTTAACATTCCAATCCTTTTTCTTAAATACTTCTCTAATTAATACCTTCTCCTGAGTAAGTAATACAATCTTACCCTTAGTCCTTAATATCTTCTTAGCAAGTACCTCTAGAGCTTGATATGACTCTTGGTTATCCTCATGACTACCAACTCTAATACCAAATGGCAAATTACTAATTATCTTATCTATATTCTGTTTACTAAGTTTGTTTTTCTTAATATCACACCCAAACAACTTGTACCTATCACCCTCTATATTAGCACCATAGAAATTATGCTTACTCTTCTCTATGGCATTACCACTAATATCTGAACACATTACCCGTTTAACATTGAAATATTTAAGTGCAGTAATTGGTATTACTGATGCACCGCAAAAAGGATCGTATACAATGTCTGAATCTTTTAGATCTGCAATCATACACATAATATATGCTAAAGAAGGATTAATACCTGCTGGAACATATTCTATTCTCCATTCTCTGTCGGAGAGATTTAACTTTTGAGTTTCATTTTGTATATGGGTAGGGGAATACAGATTTCTAAATGTCTCTATGGTAGATACCTCAGATTCAAATACTACTTCTGTATCTGTTTGGGATTGTATTTCAACATCAGGATATTTAGAAAGAAGTTCTTTAAGAACATATGCTTGGGTACCATCTAGGATTGTAAGTTTGTATGTATTTGCCATCAGCTATTATATCTTAAGAATCTAGATTCTGTATATCTAATCTTTACTTTTTCTCTTCTTCCTTCTTAGCATCCTTCTTAACCATCTTCAATATCTTCTGCACAATAAAAAACAATACAGTTGCTGTAATGATGAAAGATATGAATGTAGTTATGAAATTTCCATAGTAAATAATCGCTGCATTAGAAGCTTGAGCCTCTGCTAATGATTCAAATTTTCTAGAATCCAATACCCAATACAAATTAGAGAAATCTATACCAGATGTAAGGTACGCTATTGGAGGAGTAAGAATATCCTTTACTAAAGATGACACTACACTATTCAATGCAGCACCCATCATAATACCAACTGCAGCACCAACAGTAGCTCCACTAAATGCAAAAGCTTTAAACTCACTAGTAAGCTTCTTTCCCTCGTTAATTATTTTCTCGGATTTGATTTTCTTCTCCATGATTTCTCTTCTTAAAAGTTATAAATAGATATACCAATGTTAACACCGTAAGAGTGGAATATACAATAATCTGATTATTTAGTACTTGCATTAACTCATTGTTATTGGTAATGAAAAGATAGATCTGCAAAGCAACCATAAAGACAAGGATGAAAATATATTTAAAGCTACTAATTGATATAAAATAGTTGGCTAACATGAATACAACGGCATAACCAGTCATACACAATCCAAAAAGGGCAATATATGGTGCAATAGCAAGGTATTGGCTCCCAATAGTCATATTAATGACTAGGTCTTTAAATATATATAGCCCAAATGTAACTGCAATGCCAATTCCCACTGTCCCAGCTAAAGAAATAAAAAGTGTCTTCTTCTCTGCTTGAACATCTCTTTGATTTGATAGTCTTGCAAACATTACAGCTGCAATAGTTATGGCTGCAAAATATACCAACTTTCCAAGGAGAGATACTGCGGAATATTCAGATCTGAAAGAAGTATTTACAAGAATCAAATCTAATGTATATGGTGCGCTTAGAAGAAGGAAGCTGACTGTAGTTAAAATTAAATCCTTGTAGTTTACAGTAATTTTCTTCTCAGATTTCTCACCGTTTAATTTCGTAAGTGGAATTATAAATAGCGTCGTTAAAAGTGCAGGAATACCATTTGCAAGAATCAAAAGAGGAATTGAACCACCCATTTTGATAGCTACTATCCCCATAATTAGTTTCAAAATGGTCTCTGCAAAAAGAAGAATATTTACAGTAACAATCTTCTCGACCCCCAATAGCAGACCTTTTGCAATTGGACTTACAAATGCGAGGAAGAGAACAACCGCAAGATATATGAATACATCCTGAGAGACATTGGAGATCTGGGATAATTGTCCTTTGAAGATGAAAAAGATAGTTGAGATTACGATTCCTAAGATTGAGAATATAATCAAGGA
>LBSF01000026.1 GCA_000991805.1 candidate division WS6 bacterium GW2011_GWC2_36_7
TAGTGTTGGATCAAGGAAGAATTGTTGAAGAAGGATCTCACCACGAGCTTCTAGCAATGAACGGTAAATATGCCAACGCGTTTAAGAAACAAGCCGAAGGTTATTTGTAATTGACCAATCCTTTGTTATCTGCCAGAATATACCTATCTAATATTTAAATATATTCGTAATGAAAGTATCTATAGACAAAACAAAATGTGTAGTATGTGGATCATGTGTAGCAATATGTCCTGAAGTATTTGAAATGAGAGATGATGGCGTAGTGGATGTAAAAATGGAATACCAAGGAGTAGAAATAGCTGAACCAGAGTTACAAGAAAAGGTAAGACAAGCTGCAGATGCATGTCCTGCTATGGCCATTGTTGTAGAAGAATAATAGTTATGGATGATTGTATTTTTTGTAAAATAGCTAAAGGAGAAGTCTCCAGTTTCAAAATCTATGAGGATGACAACTACTTTGCATTTCTTGATATATCAAACTTTACGCCTGGTCATACATTGGTTATACCTAAGAAACATTATCGATTTGTCTGGGATGTTGAAAATATTGAAGGATATTTCAAAGTGGTTCAAAAGATTGCTAATCACTTTCGGAATAATCTCAAATATACATATGTAGATACACTAATCTTCGGGAGAATGGTGCCTCATGCTCATGTCCATGTTGTTCCTCACAACCATGATAGTGAGGATTGGAAAAATGCACTGAAGGGAATAGGTGAATTACAAAGGAGTGATTCAACAAGAAGATTATGCAAGGAAGATGGAGAAAGGATTGCGGAGAAATTTAGAATTGATTAACTAGCTTGGAAGAATTGTAATATCTGTGCCATATATTCAGTATCTAAATCAAAGTGAGTTTTTCCTTCAAGCGTTACTAATGGAATATCCTTTCCAAGATTCTTCATGTATTTTACGAAGTTTACGGAATTAGAATATCCGATATTCACATCGCTGGTACCATGCCATATTTGAATATCAATATCCATAACCTTATTTACTTCTGTCTGAGTCCATTCGTATGTTCTAGTTGTTGGGGCAAGTAGTGCGATCTTTAAAATATTATCTGGATACTTAGTAGCAAAATGCATTGTAGGTAACCCTCCCATACTAAAACCAATCAGATATACTTTTCCATTTGTGGCGTAGTGAGATTCAATCCATTGTTGAAGATTTAACATATCAGCAACTGATGCCGCATTACCCCAGTTCTCATCATGCTCATTAGATGCAGCAAATACGAAATTTTGTTCACCAAAATATTTACCATATCCCTGAAGATCGATCATGAAAGGATCGTACATGTCGGATATGACTCGAGTATTAGAACCATGACTGTACAATATTATTGCTGGTGGATTATTCTCATCGAGATTTGTTGGGACTGCTACATATGCGGTTTGCCCAGATATCTCTCTTACAAGTTCGGTATATTTAGGGCCGGCAGGAACAACAACCTCTTCTTCCACAGGAGGGGTGGTTTCTTGGGCTTGTGTAGAAGTATCATCTTGTTGCACATCATTACTTGGTGGATTATTTGCAACTAATACTTGATATGCAAGATATGCGGGAAATGCCAAAAGGAGTAAGAATACAATGAAAAGTACTATATCTGAAATATGTATTTTTTTCTTTGTATCATCCATACAATAATTATATTGATTTTTTCATTCTCTGTCTATGAGATGGTATAATATCTATTACTTAAATTTGAGATTCAGATATACATGGCAGAAACAAAGAAAAGTGAGACTAAAGAGGTTGTCATTAACCTCGATACATTTGCAATACCATTAGCAATAATTATTGCAGGTGTCATTATCGCGTTAGGGATATTTTTTGCGAACAAGAATGCAGCTACCAAAGACGTTGCTGGAAAAGCAAATGATACGACTAATACAGACACAACAGGTACAGATACCTATGCTAGTGCTACAACTACAATAGGGGAAGGTGCAGTATTGGGTGACAAGAGTCAGGCAAAAGTCGCTATTGTAATGTACAGTGACTATCAATGTCCTTACTGTCAGACTTTTGAAGAGAATACTTTGAGTGATATTGTGACCAACTATGTAGATACAAATAAGGCGATCTTTGTATTTAGAAACTATCCTTTAAGTTTCCATGGTGATATTACATATACTTCCGCATATGCAGGAGAGTGTGTTTTGGATCAATTAGGAGCTGAGAAGTTAAGAGAATTTCATAGTGCAACATATTTAGCTGCTGATATGGCTGCTGTTAATGCTGCTGCTAAGGAATTAGGAGTTGATATGACCAAGTATAATAAATGTGTCACAGATCAAATATTCAAGAGTAGGGTAGATGCAGACTTTGCAGCGGGACAAGCTGCAGGTGTTACAGGGACTCCAGGATTTGTAGTAGGAGTATTAGACAGCGAAGGAAATGTTACTGGTAAGCTCATTGAAGGAGCATACCCATATGATTCATTCAAAGCTGTAATAGAAGAGATGTTAGCGAAATAAACGGACCCAGAGGACTGACCTAGGTCAGTCCTTGGTTAACCAAGACTTAATAACTCGGTGCTATCATTAGGGTTATGAAGAAAGACAAGCTTATCAAGTTATACCGAAGTTATAGTTTTTACCACATTTATAACCGTGGGAATAATAAGGCTAAGATTTTTTCAGTAGAGAAAGATTACAAGTTATTCAAGGGTTTGATGTATAGATATACTAAAACAAATAATCTCGTTGTAGTAGCCTATTGCTATATGCCTAATCATTTCCATTTGGTTCTAAAGATGAAAGATGATTTAGAAAGTGTCTCAAAGTGCATGAGAGCATTTATGACATCATATGTCATGTTATTTAATAGGAAATACCAAAGAGTGGGACATTTATGGCAAGGGCCATTTCAGGCTAGAAGGATTGTTGACAAGAAGGATCTTTCTTCGGTATTAGTATATATAAAGAGAAATCCGGCTGAAGCGGGGTTAACCTCGTCTGAAACCGATCTTAAATACCGATGGCTATTCATAAAAAAGGCATTTGATTGTACGGAAGGTCTGACCTAGGTCTATCCTTTTGCTCAGTATTGTTTACTTCTTCTTCCCTTTATTCCAGTATTCTAACTTCATTCTTACAAATGCTCCAACTGCAGTGGAAATTAACACAGTTGAGTAGAAGAAGCTTACGAATGGTACAAGACCAATAAGGACAGAGATAGCTCTACCAATAGCTAATGATTTAAATGGTCTGTATCCTTCAGATTTGAGTAAAAGTAATATCTCTTGTCCAAATGCAGTTTCTACCCACAGTTTCCCAAATATTGTTAAGAAAAGAAGTAATCCCATTATGAAGAATGCAAAAGGAATTCCAACTAGGGAGATGCTAAGAACTAATAGCGCAAAAGGTGCGACTACTAATATCCCAAATCCAATCATTAAACTAAATACAAAATCTCTAGGACTTCCAGTTACTTTAGACATGATTTTGCCAGTCTTGACTGGAGCTGCAGCTATCATAAAATATCCAACTAAACTCATACTACAGAAGGCAAAAAGTGCGCCGAAAAGTTTACTCGACCAGTTTACTGTTGGCATTGAATATGTTGTTTTACTCTCATGTGTTAAATCAACACCTTGTTCTTGAGCAATACTATTTATTCTCGCGTTGTCATATATATTTCCTGTAACCTTGCTGTCCTGCAAACTATACTTGCTTCCTATGAGAACCAAATCCCCCTTGATTAATGAATCAACTGTTCCATCACTGGTTATGATTCGCGCATCATCTCCAACCGAACCAGTATTGTTTGTCCTCATTGCAATATCGGTGTAGTCGTTTTCAACATCACCACTAAAATTCACCACGGAGCCAATGGTATATGCATTTCCTTTTACGATACCCTGTATTGAAATATCATTTCCTGCAGTATATAGATTGCCGTATGTATTTCCAGTGAATGTGATATTTGTTCCAACTATATATACATCTCCCGTTACGGTACCAGTTATCTTTACATCTGTAGCAGCGATCATTACGTCTCCTTGTACTAAACCGTTAATTTCTGTGTAACTATTTGTAATGTAGAGGTCATCAGCTACGGTTTCATCCTGAGCTAGAGTGTAATCCTTGAAATGAAATTCTGCAGCATTAGCTGGTTTTGCAGCGACTATACTAAACAATACTGCCAACAAAGGTACTGCTAAGACACCAAGGAGCCTTTTTGAAAGAAACATATTTTTATGATGATAATTTACTGTATATATAGTACCATGTTTGTACATACAATTATAGAAAACGGTATAATGACATTCAGAATTAATAACCTTTAGAATGAAGCAAACAAAAGTACTCAATATCATACAAAGATATCATCCTGCAAAGGGTGGTGCTGAGCTTTTCATCAAGATTCTTTCGGAATATCAATCAAAGAATCTAGGATATAATGTAGATGTTTGGACTACTAATGCATATACACCCGACGCACTTTGGGATCTAAATGATGAGATAGTAGAACAGGAGAAGGAAAATATCGAGGGGGTACATGTTAGAAGATTTGCTGTGGGAGCGGGGATATTTAGAAACAAATATATTAACAAGGTTGTAAGGGTATTGTTTGATAGATTCCCAAATTTCAAAATTGCCAATCTCGCATCATGTCCTACTGCATACGGTATGCTGAAAGCGATCGATGAAACAGATTTTTCAGATTATGCATATGTTACCGTGTCGTCTACTCCTTACTATTTTCTTTTCTATGTTGGATACCTCATATCTAAGAAATACAATATTCCATATATAATAGCACCAGCTTTCCATACGGGAGAGCACAAGCATGATCCATTAAGAAGGAAATATTTTAAAAAAACAGCTGTTCCATTTTTTGAATATGCTAGCAAGATCTTAGTTAACACAAAAGCTGAGCAAATTGCGATCATGAAGTTTTGTCAGGACAATGGAGTTATGTTGAAGGAAGAGAAATTTGTTGTTTTAGGACAAGGAATATATTTGGAAAAGATAAATGGAGGAGATGGAAAGAGATTTAGAGAAAAATATAATTTAAATGATCCAATTGTGTTCCAGATGGGATCTAAGAATTATGAGAAAGGGAGTATGAATTTGGTAGAGAGTATGAAGTTGGTTTGGGATAGTGGAATTAAATGTCATCTTGTATTTGGAGGACAGTATAGTGAGGATTTTAGTAAATATCTTGAAGGAGTGGAGGGGAAGTATAGAGAGAATATCTTAAATATTGATAATATTTCTGATGAGGAGAAGTTTGATGTGTTTGATGCTTGTAATATCTTTTCTATGATTTCGAAGACGGATTCTTTTGGTATTGTATATTTAGAAGCTTGGGCATATGGGAAGCCTGTATTGGCATGTAACAATGAAGCATTATCGGAGATTATTTCCAATGGTGTTGATGGATATTTATTAAAGTTTGATGATATTAAATCAATTGCAAATACAATTGAAAAATTATTGAAAGATGAAAAGCTTACGAGAGATATGGGAATGAAAGGGAGAAAGAAAGTAGAGGAGAAGTATGATTGGAGTAAGGGAATTAAGAAAATAGACGAGATATACGTAAAACTATGAGGTTGAAATTTCATTAGTAGTTCAGTAGAATGACTATTACAGTTTAATTCAAAAAATACACACAATGACTAAGATAAGAGTAGGAATAATAGGGTGCGGACATATATTAGTAAGACATACTGAGTCGATAGAACAAAACCCAGATAGTTTTGAACTTGTTGCTCTTTGTGATAATAACAAAGAAGTTTTGGCCAAAGCGGTTGCCGAAAATGGTAATGTGAGAGGGTTTGAAGATTATAAGGAAATGCTCAAAGAGATGAAGGGAAAAATGGATCAAGTAACAATTGCTACACCAAACTATCTCCATTTTGACATGGCAATGGAAGCTATGAATATGGGATATGATGTTCTAATTGAAAAGCCAATTGCTTTTGAAGCTTCTAAGCTTCAGGAAATACAAGATGAAGCGAATCGCTTAGGGAGAAAAGCATACTGTGTTCTTCAGGTTAGATATAACCCAACAGTAAAAATGATGGAAAGAGTTTTGAAAGAAGGATTATTGGGGGATATAAGATCTGTTTGCTTTATACAGAGATGGCAGAGGCCAATAGGATATTTTAAAGATTGGAGAGGATCTATGGAATTAGGAGGAAGATCTCTCTATGAGTACGGAATCCATTATCTAGATATTGTTCAAAAACTTTTTGGAGTTCCTGAAGTTAAATCAACAGATACGTTTAACCATAAGCATATGGATATCCCTTTTGAGGATACTTCTTATTCGATTGTACAGTTCCCTAACGGGGCATCGGGAAGTGTTGAGGTAAATGTATCAGTCGAGCCTTCAAACCTTGAATGCTCAATTGCAATTATGGGATCAAAGGGATATTTGAAGATAAGTGGAAATGCACTTGACAAAGTGGAGAGAGCATCTTTTGAAAATGAAGAATTACAGAAGAAATGGGAAGCAATACAATCTACTAGTGGTGAAGCTATTACTCCTAATTCATATGGTACGCATGTTGGATCTTGTCCTAATCATCCTGTTTTATACCGAGAAATTGCAAGTGGAAAAGGCATGGATGTTACAGAATCAATTAATTCTATACAGTTCATACAAAATATTTATGAAAAAGAAAATAAATAATGATATTTACAGAAGATTTTAATAAAAAAGAATTGATAACGTTTGAAGGAAATATAAGAGTCCATCCAGATGCTCAGATATCTGCGGAATCTGTAATAGGTGAAAACACTCTGATATTGGATAGTAAATTGGGAAAAGTTACCATTGGAGAAAGTTGCATAATTGGGAATTTTACAATATTAGAAGAGAACGTTAACATAGGTGATGGATCTAAAATATGGCATTTTTGTCATATTAGAAATGATGTAAAAATAGGTAAAAACTGTATATTGGGAGATTATGTATTTATAGATTCTGGTGTACAAATAGGAGATGAGACAAAAATACAAAATTACGTTCCTGTATATCATGGTGTTGTCTTAGAAGAGGGTGTTTTCTTAGGTCCGAACTCTTTGACGACAAATGATTTGATACCAAGGGCCAGAACAGAAAAGGGAGAAATAAAAGGTGGAGATGATTGGCAAGTAAGTGCCATACACATAGGGAAGGATGCTTCAATAGGTGCGGGTGCAGTGCTTAAACCGGGAATCAATATAGGAGAAAAAGCATTAATAGGTGCGGGTGCAGTTGTGACTAAAGATGTTCCAGCAGGTGCAGTCGTTGTAGGGAACCCAGGCCATATCTTGCGGTACATAGAAGGGTACGAGCCAAAATAAATTTTTAATACATAATAAAATGATACCAGTATCAAAACCTTATATAGGTGATGAAGAGACAAATGCAGTTGTAGAAGTACTAAAATCCGGAATGATAGC
>LBSF01000027.1 GCA_000991805.1 candidate division WS6 bacterium GW2011_GWC2_36_7
GAATGGAGAAATATATTTCTTTAGGGGGATTAATACCACATCTTTTTACAAATATACAATATCCTCAGATACTTGGTCCACACTAGCTGTAGCTCCAGCTACGGTTAGATATGGAGCTGCCTTGGCATATTCCGGAGGTGACTTCATCTATGCTACAAGAGGAAATGGAACCAACACTTTCTGGAGATATAGTATCTCTGGGGATAGCTGGAGCACAGCAGTAGCATCTCTTCCAACAGGTATAATCGCTCACTATGGAGCAACACTTCTTTCAGATGGTACCGATATATTCTTCACAGGAGGATTGGGTATTAAAAGGATGTTCAAATATGTAATTGATAGTAATACATGGACAGAAGTAGCCCAACTCCCATTCTCTCCTTTCTACGGAAGCGATACCTCATACAATGGCGATGGCAAGATCTTGGCATTGAGTGGATGGTACGCCAACAATATGTGGGAATATACCATTGCTACAAATACTTGGAGAAAGCTAAAACCATTCGCATCAATTGGTCCAACTGAAATAGGGTCATGGACAGGGGCATCGATAGTTTCGGATCTTAATGGATCATTCTATGTTAGTCGAGCAGGAGGTCGACAAGAAATGTTGGTGTATACCAGTGGAGATCAAGAATATGAAAGCTTTGGATCTTGGACTTCACCAGTATATGATCTTACATTTGTAAATAGCTGGGGAGATGTGAATGTCACATCTGATACTCCTGTCGATTCAACCATATCTATACAGACTAGAAGCAGTGTTGATGGGGTGAATTGGAGTGATTGGGAAGCGCTTTCAGGTGGTAATATGGTATCACCAGCTAGAAGATATCTACAGGTTAAAGCACTTTTAATTGCATCATCTGATTTCTCTACAACCCCAGTACTTGAAGAAGTTTCTTTGCAATATACCTCGGATATAAGCAACCCACAGGATATATCGACAGCAACGGGACAATCTCAGGAAGTAGGGGGCGTTGCATTGGTTAGTACCCAAGAGTATTCATATGTTACGCCATCATTTACATGGACTGCCTCTACAGATGTAGACACTTCGATTGAAGGTTACTATGTGTACTTTGGGACTAATTCTAGCGCTAATCCTGTGGATGATGGATCGTTCCAATATGGTACTACGTATACTGTTTCAAAAGGATTGGAAATTGGAAGTAACTATCTAAGGATTGTAGCAAAGGATAGTGTGGGGAATTTGAGTAGCGCTCAGAACGCATTTGAATATATATATAACGGAGTAGCACCAATAATTTCCGTAAATGTTGATAGCACAAATTTGAATGGGACTGCAGACAATGCGCAGATAGGGGGAGATGGAGTGAAGTTGGCATCTAAGGCTAATGGTTTTTGGTTGCAGGAAAGATTAACCTATTCTCCTATTGGACTCGGATATGGAGCAAAGAATGTTGCATATGTGAGTAGCACGAATAAGTTTTATATCGCTCCAGGACAAAATATTTTGCAATTTTATGAATATGATATTGATTCAGATATTTGGACCAGATTAAGTGATGCTCCCGCGACAATCTATTATGGGGGAGGCGCAGTAGCTGGCCCTGATGGAAGTATATATGTTATGAGAGGAAATAACAGTACTGATTTCTGGAAATATGATATCTCTTCTAACACGTGGAGTACGGAGATAGCTTCAGCTCCATTAACTGTTGGTTATGGAGGATCCATGGTGTATGACGGATATCAGTATATATATATATTGAGAGGGAATAATAGCGATTTTTTCTGGAGATATGATACTTTTTCTGATGTTTGGGAAAGCTTAGCCAAGGTAGATTTTGGTGCTCCGGGGGCAGCGGTAAATAATAATGCATATGTTGGTGCAAGTTTAACCATAGATACTGCAAACCAGTTAATATATGCAATTCAAGGAAATTCGCTCTCGGGGTATTCGGTATATAACATAAATACAGATAGTTGGACGATATTAGATACTACGCCATCATTACCATCATACGGTGCAGGTTTGGCATATGATGGTGATGGACATGTGTATTATGAGGGAGGCAACTACAACCCATATATGTACAAATATGATGTAGATTCAGGCGAATGGACTCCAGTTATGTCAACACCATACGGCTTCTATTACGGTGGAGGTTTGCACAAGGTGGGTGACTATATATATGGTATTAGAGGTGGAAATAGTAACAACATATTTAAATATGATATTGAGAAAGATTCATGGCTAATACCGAAGAGAGGTATTTTCAGTAGAGAATTTGAAGGGAATGCATTATTAACTACAAGTTATGGCGCAGATATCCTCAAAGGCGATGGTGATAATTTCTACTTAATGCGTGGGAACTATGATGACCTATTTTTTAGATGGAATCAAAAAACAGGGGAATTAGTGAAATTACCCAATCTTCCAATGGGAGGGTACCTAGGAGCCAGTTTGGTCTATGATAGTACCGCAAACAAGATATATTACACAGGTGGACAATATGATAATGGATTCTTTGTATATGATGTGGTAAATAATACTTGGACAGAAGAAGTAGCCGACAAGGTACCTCTTGCAGTTAATGCTGGCTCGTCAATGGAATACGATGGTAGCAGGTATATCTATTTGGCAAGAGCGAGCAATACAAATACGTTTTATAGATTTGATACTCAAGGAAGCAGTGGCTCTAAGTGGAGTACAATGGCAGTTGCTCCTAGCACCTTGAGCTATGGCTCCGAATTGTTATTGAAAGATGATGAAATATATACCCTTCGAGGAAATAATGTTGCTAGTAACCCATTCTACAAATACAGTATCTCTGGAAATAGCTGGGGTAGCGTAGCTTCATTCCCTTCATATTCCTACAATGATGGATTCTTAGTAGATGGAAATAACGGAAGCTTCTATGGCTCTAGGGGTGGCAATACTAGTGAATTCTACAAATATACAGTAGCTTCAGACACTTGGAGCACATTACCTAATATTCCTGCTCAGATATACAATGGTGGTGCTGCAGAAAGTAATACACTCTCAGGAGCTGGAACAAATACTTACCAAGACGCCTTGTATACATATATTATGGAGACTGATCACTCTGGATTTAATAAAGAGGGCATATATGAGTCTGAGATTCATGACCTAGGTAAGGTATATAAATGGGCTAATCTAGTTGTTAACTACGATGTGGAAAATAATACTAATGTCACTATTGAAACAAGTAGCTCTAGTAATGGGACTACATGGAGCGGGTGGTCAGAGGTAAGTAGAGAGGTACAAACATCAAATGGATATTCATATAAGATAAACTCTATTGTACAACAATACTTAAAAGTGCGATTTACTCTATATTCTGGAGATGGTATTAATACTCCTGTTGTTAATGACTATTCAATTAACTACTATCAAGATCTTGATGAACCAACTAACCCACAAAATGAAGGATTAAATGCTAAAGAAGAGTCAGGAGGACAAAAAAATCTTAACTCTCATACTTGGTATAATTATTCTAACCCATATTTTGAATGGGCTCCTGTTGGAGAAGTATTAGGTGCTTCTGATGGAGATAATGGTTCTGGAGTTTCTGGATACTATGTATATTGGGGAAATGATGCAGATGGAGTTCCGGAGGAAGAGGGGACATTACAAGAAGCAAATAGCTTTACTCCGTCAAATCTTACAAATGCTCAGACATACCATCTGAGATTGAAAACAGTAGATGATGCTGGAAATCTATCAGTGGAAGTGTGGGAGCCATTTGTATACAAATATAATGCAACTGCACCAAGCGCACCGTCGGGGTTAACTGCAGATCCTTCGGGATATACTTCTACTAATGACTTTGCCTTTTCATGGAATGAGGTTGAAACGAACGGAGCTCCAGTAGAAAGCTATTGTTATAAAACAGGTGCGACAACTGGAGACTACTCTATCGAACAATGCATTGAAGAGACTGAGGTAACCTCAATACCATCATACAAAATAGGTACGAACACTTTCTCTGTAAGAGCAAAAGATGTTGCGGGGAACTTTAGTTCATATGCCAATGTTACATATTTCTTTGTAGACTATGAAAATGCTCCAGCACCACCATTAAATCTAAGAGCCACACCAGAATCAAGTACACAAAATTCATTTGGGTTTACATGGGATGCCCCAGCAGTAGGAACATACTATGGTTCTCAATCAAACTTGTCATATCTTTACAGTGTCAATGCGCTTCCTACTGTATATAGCACATCTGCAACCAGTTTAAGATATTTGAATCCTGGTGCCTATGCGACACTCCCAGGGGAGAATATTTTCTACATTGTAACAAAAGATGAAGCAGGAAATGTCAACTATACAAACTATACGTCGGTATCATTCTTTGCGAATACTGTAGCGCCAGGATTACCTTTGAATCTTGAAATAGCAGATGTTTCGGTAAAAAACAAATTAAGTTGGAGATTGGCAGTATCCTGGGATGCTCCCGAGGAAGCAGGAAGTGGTATCGGAGGATATCAGATATATAGGTCTGTTGACGGAGAGAATTTCTTCTATCACTCCTTTACAAGTGGAGAATCTTTAGTTGATAGTAAGCTTATACAAACCACCTACTATTACAAAGTTAAAGCATGTGATAGTACAAATAACTGTGGTGCATTCTCTGAAGTTGTTTCATTGTATCCAGATGGTAGATATGTTGAACCCGCTGCGTTGATAATTAATCCGCAGGTTTCCAACATTACACCAAAGAAAGCAACGGTCTCTTGGGTGACAGGAAGAACAGCAGATTCCAGGATAGCCTATGGTGAGGAGCCAGGTGTTTACTTTGAGGAAGAAGTTTCCAACTCTGAACAAGTTGTAGATCATATCCTTACAATTAACAATTTAAGTCCAGGAAAGAAATATTACTATATCGTTAAATGGACAGATGAAGATGGAAACATGGGAGTATCAGAAGAATCCTCATTTGAAACTGCCCCGCCTCCATCTATTGAAGAGCCAATCGTAAAAAGTGTCGCACTAAATTCTGCATTGATTGAATTTAAAACAAAGGATACGGTTAAGGTAAAGATATATTACGGAGAGACCTCTTCTTTCGGTGGTGTTCTAGAAGTCTACACTGGTACGCAGGAAAGTACACATGATGTAGAGATCTCGGATATAAAGGATGGGACTAAGTATTTCTTCAAAATAAATACATTTGATATTGATGGCTCCGAGTATGAGGGTGAGACACATTCGTTTGAAACGCTTCCAAAACCAGAGGTTTCAGAATACAAGATTTATCAAGTATCTGGTACTTCGAAGACGGTCCTGTTAGTAGAATGGACCTCAAATACTCCGGTGTCTTCTATCGTGACCTACTATCCTACAAGTAATCCAGCCTTGGCAGAAGATGAGGTAAACGTAGCCTTGAAGAGCGGGCAACATAGAATGATATTGTTAGACCTTGATCCAAATACAACATATTCGATTATTGTTAAGGGTCGTGATTTCATAGGGAATGAAGCATCAAGTGGTGTTATTAACTTCCAGACCGCCTCAGACACGCGTCCTCCTAAAATCTCAGATTTAGAAGTTAATTCGGAAATCATTGGTTCTGGACAAGAAGCAACAGCACAGGTCATGGTGTCATACAAAACAGACGAAGATGCTACTGCTCAGGTAGAATATGGCGAAGGGACTGGGACAACATATACTCAGAAAACTCAGGAAGATGGGAATCTATCTGGAACCCACATTGTCATTATTTCAGGTCTAACACCCTCAAAGGTGTACCACTTCAGAGCTGTATCCAAAGATGTTGAGCAAAACATTGGTTATTCTGTAGACAAAGTAGTAGTCACCAATCCAACAACTGCAAATGCTTTAGATTTAGCACTTAGTAATTTAACTTCGATATTCTCCTTCTTAGGCAAAAAATGAGAAAATTAATAATTAGGAAAAAATATGTTTTGATAGTTGTTCCAATTATTTTGGTATTAGCATTTGTAGCCTATGTGATATTGATAAATATCGCTGCAAGAAGTTTGGATAAATATACGGAAATTACATTTATCAATCCTACACAAGCATTAGTATTTTGGAAATCAGAAAAAGAAGCTTTAGGGTATGTAAAATATGGTACTTCAAAGTGGAAAATAAGAAAGACAGAGTTACAAACAAGTAGCGAGAAGGGTTTGATACATGTGGTTTTGTTGGCTAATGTACCACTTGAAGGTATATATATTAAAAAATATACAGAAGGGGAAAATATCTTCATATTTCATAAAATTAATACAATAAAATACATAGAAGAAAGCACTAATGATTAAAAAGAAATTAAATAACAATTCAGTTATATTAGAAGGAAAAGGAATTAAGAAATTCTTTAAGGTTGGAAGTGGAATTGTACAGGTTCTAAAGGGTATTGATGTCTCAATTAAGAAGGGAGAATTTATTATTCTTTTTGGTTCCTCTGGATGTGGAAAAAGTACTCTTTTAAATATATTGCTTGGATTAGAGATACCTTCTGATGGAAAGGTAATTTTCTTAAATGAAGATCTTTATATTCACAATGAAGATGAAATCTCTCAAATTAGAAAAGAGGGTGTTGGACTAATATATCAACAACAGAACTGGGTTAAATCTCTAAATGTACTTGAGAATGTTGCGTTTCCATTAACGCTAAGGGGAGTTTTAAAAGAAGAAAGGGAAGCAAAAGCAATGGAGATGTTGAAGTTAGTTCATATGGAGGGATCATCTATACAGGCACCAACAGAGCTTTCTTCAGGGCAACAGCAGAAAGTATCTTTTGCAAGAGCTTTAATATCTAATCCTGCACTTTTAGTGGCTGATGAGCCAACAGGTAACCTTGATTCCAAATCTAGTGTAGAATTAATGGAAATGTTCAAGGAATATAATGGACAAGGAAATACAATTATTATGGTTACGCATGATTTGAAATTCTTAACATATGCTACGAGATCATTGAATATGACGGATGGAGTTGTAGTTAACGAATATCTTCAGGGTGATAAAGAATTAGACAAATTTAAGATATATGATAAGAAAACAGATGCAGGAATTGCCGAAAAAACAAAGAAAAACTCTTAAGGAGATCTTTTCTCAAATAGGACATGGCATTGTATCTTTTGTAAAGGAGATAGGATTCTTGGTCAAATTTATGACCCTCTTATTATTCGTTTTCATCTTCTATATCCTTCAGGGTACAGGTAACAGAAAATTGGATAAACCAATTAGGAAGATTCATATTAGTTGGGAACCAATTAAAAAGCTATACAGCAAGATATATAATCAAGTTCTTAAGATTTTTGATACAAACAAACCGCATGAGGTAAAATCGGCGGATTTGATATTCTTAGCATTAAGAAATCTCTCTCACAAGAAAAACAGAACATATGTTACTATTCTTGGTATGGGTATTGGATTTGGAGCTGTAATCCTTCTGCTTTCATTAGGATATGGATTTGAACGATTAGTTGTCTCACGAGTAGCAAGTCTTTCAGAAATGAAGCAAGTAGAAGTGAATACCTCCCAGGGATCGCTTCTAACATTTAACTATGACATTATAAACAAAGTTAAAGAGATTAATAAGGTTGAATATGTAATACCAATAGTTACCTCTGTCTCAAAGGTAACATACAATAATGCAGTATCAGATGTGATTGTATATGGTGTTAGTACAAAATATTTTGAAGAAACAGGTCTATCTCCAATAAAGGGTTCTCTTTTCAATGATGGAGAATCAAGGCTAAGTGAAAATAACACTGTCGAAGAGAAGGGAGTCGTAGCTGGAGCCTCTACCGTATTAATAAACAAGAAATCATTTAAACAAGAGATATCCAAAGTAAAATATTCAATATATCCATTAGTATGGAAGCCAGTATATGCATCTCCTGACAATAGCTCTAAAGTCATTGGATATACAAAAAGAGATATTGGAATGCAAGATGCTACCGAAGTTTGGGGATACTCTTACAAGGGAGCTCCAAGTACTAACCAGGGAGAAGATTTCAATGGGACGAGGTACAACCCATGGGTCGAAGATACTTTCGCGCTGTGGAAGAAGGAGGACTGTAAATCATCTAACCCAGATTGCACAGAAGAGAAATATCTAGTTATTAGGGAGAATAAGGCTCAAAAGGTTACGAAGGGATATATTTCTGAGGACAGTCTTTCTGTAGAGCGCTATCAGATAGTTGATGGTAGTTCTTTGGAAATTTATTCAGGGAAAGTTATAGAAGACATTTCTTTTGAGATTAAGCCTATTGATTACACTAATATCTATACCTCTCCCGAGACTAAGGCACAGATGGCTACACTCTTAGAGATGGGCAAGAATGTACAATACAAAGGAAGTTTAATATATGGTGAGGTATATGATACTGGAAATTATATTAAAAATGAAAATGGAGTCCAATATGGGTATTGGATAAAAGCGGAGATCCCTGTTTGGGCGAAGAGCGATTGCAAGGGATTCTGTAGTGAATATTTCTCATTGTCAAAGGGAGACGGGTATAAAGAGAAAACCCTTACACTGTATACAAGAGCGTCTGAGGTAAATATTGATAATTATCCTAACAAATTTAAATCAGAGCAAATTTTGGGAGCTGAAACAACCAGTGAAGATAGTAGCTCACTCATAAACATAGATTCTATCTCTCAAGAAGATGATGGGATTGACTGGGTTTCGATATCTTCCCAATTGGGTACGACGGAGGATGTGTCTAAAGATGTTGTTGCTTTCCCAGAGAGTGCGCAAAAGATTGCAATGGTTAATTCAGCTATGCTCACACTTCTAGGCTTGAGTGTAAATGAAGCTCAGGGGAAATCTTTCGAGGCTACAATTATTTTTGACAGCAAACTATTTGATAAGGCAAACTATATAGTTGAATCTAAACCAACTTCATTTGTCATTGGTGGAGTTGTATCTGATTCTAAATCTCCGACTTTTTACATTCCACTTAGTGATATTACTGTTGATGGTATGACAAATGTTTCGCAACTAAAGGTGGTAGTTAATTCGAAGGAAGATGTGTTGGGAGTTAGAAATAACATTGAGGGTATGGGTTTTCAAACTAGTTCTGTAGCAGATACTGTAGATAGTATTAGTTCTTTGTTTAAGACATTACGAATAGCATTGGTTGTTCTAGGATTGATTGCTTTAGGTGTGGCTTCGCTGGGTATGTTTAATACCTTAACAGTATCATTGCTTGAAAAGAGTAGGGAGGTTGGTTTGTTGAAGACAATGGGATTGAAGTCATATGAAGTTAAAACATTGTTCCTTTCGGAATCGATAATCATGAGTGTATTGGGTGGGGTGGCTGGCTTGGTGTTTGCATTTTTAGCTGGGAAATTGATTAGTGTGTTGCTTACTCTTCTTGCAGTTACACAGGGTCAGAGTGCCTTAGATGTTACATATATTCCATTTGTATTGGGTGTTATCATTATTCTTCTCTCCTCTATCGTAGGTGTGCTTACGGGTTGGTATCCTGCAAAGAGGGCAAAAGATATCCCTGCATTAAATGCGTTGAGGTATGAGTAGTTAGTGATTTACCTATTACCTGTCGTTCCAAATCCCCCTCTATCAGCATTTTCTAAATGATCAACATCCTGGATATTAACTTGTTGTACAGGTAATATTAACATCTGACAACACCTAGTACCTTTTTCAATGGTGACAGGTTCTTTAATATAGTTACGAGCAGCAAATCTATACTCATCATTATCTCCACAATAGTCACTATCTCCAATACCTACACCATTAGCACTAGTAATACCCATCTTAAATGTAGAACTCCTATTCACGATCAATATGAAATATCCCTGAGGTATCTCTATAGCTACATTAAGTGGAATTAAACCAACCTCGCCTGGAAGTATAGTTACAGTTTCTCTAGCATACAAGTCAAAAGCTGCAGCCCCAGAAGTCTTGTATTCTGGTAATGGTAGTGATTTATCAAACCTTTTTATCTTTATATTCATAGACTTAATCATACCAAAATAATATGAATTTAATAATATCTTAATCTTTAAAAGGTAAAATATTATGGAGGCCTCTAACTTCTTCAAATAAAATCTATGCATTTATAGATAGCCAAAACCTAAAAAAGATTCTCCTTCCAAATTACAAATATTCAGGACTATTAAAGAAATTTAGTAGATATATAGCTCATATACAGAAAGCTAGAGATGGAATAGAGAACAAAAGGACCGAGATCAGCGTTCGGTCGAAACCTTAGGCCACTTAACTCGATCATCGTGATAACACATTATAATATTTCTAATATACTAAATCAAATATTTAATCCTTAGGCATTTTTTCAATGGCATATCTAAGTGCTGTCCTAGGCATATTTGCTTTATGCTTCATTACATAATCAAAAACCTCATTCTCATGCATATTACTAGCTACTTTTAGCATCCATCCATATCCCTTTTGTACCATATCATCTGTATCTAAGAGTAGAGTATCAGCAATTTCAAAGACATCATCTAAGAATAGTCCTTTTCTTGCAGGAATAATCAAGGATACAGCGGATGCTCTCTTCATCCATCTATTCTTAGACTTAGCCCATTGTTTTAAGGTAGATATATATTTAGGATACATTTCAATGAATTCTCCAACGGTATGATTACAGAAAGTATCACATGATGCCCAGTTATCTATATATGTATTAATCCATTTTTCAAATATCTGTATATCCTTCTCTTCAAAATCCTTGTGTACATTGTATGACCAGTTACAAGCAATGAACGATTCATCCATATATCCTGTTTGCCATAACTCCTCACAAAGATTGAATATTTCTTCCTTCGTTTTATCTTTTATTTGTTTGTAATATTCTTTTGATATATTTAAAACAATTGCAGTTTTTACACCATGCATTTTTATTTTTTCTTTAAAAAATCTCTCTCCACTTTCCTTGGTTTTTAGATCAGAAGACAGTTCTAATTTTTTAAATATTTCTTTAACTATTGTATTCATGATATCTGTCATCAACTATTTTAAACAAAAAGATGATATATATTAATGTTCTTCAATTCTCATTTCAAGAGACTGAACATTCGGTTATTGTTCTACCATCTTCCACATAGCTCTACTATTCTGTAGAAACTGGTCATAGTAAGCACTAGATAACTCAACCACTAATGCATTGTATCCTCTTCCCTCAGCCCATTCCTCAAATGTACCAGTAATATCATACGAAAATGAACCCTCTGCTCCTGGATTAACATAGGTATATCCTGATAATTGAGAATATGAATAGGCTTTAGATATAGCACTCGAGCTATTAGTAGGAATAACATAACCAGCAGCAGAATGATATGAAAGAGTTAAATATGGACTCTCTCTGTACAATAAGTCCCTAATATCCTTACTCTCGGGTTCAGAAAATGGTGCAGAACCACCTCCAGTAGGATAGAAATCGGTTTTAAGATATGTCCCAGTAACCCAGCTAGGAGTATCAAAGTTTCTGTTTAAATCTACCCCGTGAGCATTAAATCTACTAAGATTAGCAATACCATCTGGATTTAAAGTAGGTATAACGATAATGGTTTTGTCTGAAGGAATCCTATCCGTATTATTCTCTAACTCTGTAACCCATTTATTCAAAAGTGTCTTAGTATTTGCCTCTGATCCATGCATAGATCCAAAGAAAACAATCTTTTTACTACCTGAACCCAAGTAGTAGGCATAGATACTTCTCCCTTGTACAGATGTACCAATGGATACAGTTCTCTTACATGTTGTCTTTAACGAATATGTAGCACCAGAAGAAGCTATTAAACCAGTATTACTAACTAAACCCTTCGCTAAACTCACGGTATATTTTTTACAGAAGCCTAAGCTAGAGCTGGGATTAATAGTTACCTGATTCTTGTAAATGGAATATGAATAGTTAGTACTAGAATCAATCTTCACATAGTTCTTAATGTTCTGTGGGTTTTTAATATCTTGGTTAAAAGCCAATACAATATTTCCAGAGGTTGAAAAACTGTTAGAAATATTTGTCCATGATATCTTTGGACCGTCATCTATGGAGAATTCCAAAACATATTCATTCGCCAATGTGCTTCCGTCTAATCCAGTTAGATCATTTAGTTTTAAGTAGTATGTTGTATTTTGTTTAAACTCTTCCTTCGGGTATATCGCTAAGAGGTTTCCAACAACTGAACTTTCTAGCTTAACTTCACCATCTGAATCATCACGAATGGAGATATTGTAAGTATTCAGAATCTCTTTGTTTAAGGTAATATCAATTTCATAAATATTTTTATCTTGTAATACGGACTTATTTTTAATGCTACTTTTTTCAATTTGTACTGCAGTTCTAATCTGAACTGGAATGATCTTTAACTCCTTAATTAGAACGCCATTATATTTACTTACAAGTTTGAGATCATAATCATATCCTTGTATTAATGAAAGACTACTTATGTCACACAGTATAGTGGAAGATTCTTGATTGCAAGGTGCCTCATAATCCTCGAGATTAATAAAGTAGTTAAGATGGTTCCCAGAATAGTCGATAGAGAATTCAAGTATTTGGTTGTTATTGATTTCCTCTGTGAATCGTACATCCATAATATCTGGATACTCTTGCGTAGTTATAGTTAAATCTTTTTGAAAAACTGTAGGATTTGGGAAGTTGAGATAGGAAAGGTTTAAGGTATATTGCTTAGATTCAGGTAAGAGAGTAGTAGGCTTGAAGCAAATTACTTTTGCAAAAACATCATACTTATTAAATAGCGTAATCTTATCTTTTGTTTCAATTTCCACAGGAAATGAAGATTTGATTGTATATGCATTAGGGAAAAGAAAATAACCTTCTACGCAGAATTCTTGAGTAGGTTTAATACTTGTCGGATAGTTAGTGATACTAAATTGGGTAAGCAAGAGCAGGTAAAGGATGGGTGAGATTAGGATAACAACAGGGAGGAGAATATATAGTAAGGTATGAGATTTTGGGCTGTTATTGGTTGGTTCCAACGGCTTTTTGTTTATGATTTATGTGGGATTTAACATTAACAGTATACATGAGTTTGAAAGGTTATGGGTATTTCTAAAAATATTGTCAAAGTGAAAAATTTAGGGTATGGTTATAGAAGATATATAAATTTATCTTCAATTCAATTATGAAGAAGAGTATATTACTTGTTGCAATAGCATTTATTGCTTTCTCCTCAGTTGCGGTATTCGCTGAAACAAATGGTTCCTCAAATGGAGGCTCTTCTGTTACGACTACTGGTCAGCAAGGTGCCAATAGCCAAAAGTGTACAGATGTTACTGGTAAGGTGACTTTAGTTACTGAGAGATACAGCCAGAACAAGAATAAGTATATGAACGCTTTTCAGAATATGTATGAGAATATGAATTCTCTAATGTTGAAGCTTAAATCTGATGGATATGATACGACTAAGTTAGAGACTGATTTATCACAGTTTAATAATATGATACAGAATGCTTCTAGATACTATAATGCATTTGAATATGGATTGGATAATTCTAAGAAGGGTGTTTGTGGAAATAGTGATGCTGATTCTGGCCAAGAGTTTACTAGAGCTAGAGAACAATTATCGCTTTGTAAAAATGAGATGTTGAACCTAAGAACATTTGCAGAAGAGACTTTGAAGTTAGATCTTCTAGCCTTGAAGGATCAGGTTAGCGAATAATTTGTTAAACATATACGAAAATGGAAGAGACAATATTACAAAGTTCTGTAAGCCCTGAGGTGAAATCTGTAGAGGTAAAGGGAAAGAAGAAGATTCTACCTTTTATTATATCTGGTGTTGTGCTATTTCTTCTAATTGTTTCCACACTTGTTTTCTTCTGGTGGAGGAAAGAGCAGACACTTTCTCTAATTGACGACTCAGTTAATTCCTTAGAGTCAATGTTAGATGGCACAGATGCGGCAGATAGTGAATTGAGTGACTTGCCAGATAATTTTCTAGATACTGAGGCTGTTTCAACAGATGAGGTTAATAGCACTTTGTCAGAATTGGATAGTCAGATTACGGCTTTAGATGGCTTAGATGCAGACTTTACGCTTGAGACAAGTGATGTAGGATTGGACTAGTAAGAGGAAAAAACTCTATTTACAACCATTTCTCAATGTTAAGCCCAAAGGGATTGTCATGATTGCCCAGAAAATTGCAATAATTGGTTGAAGTTCTCCTCCAATATTACCTGTTATGTTTGAGAATATATATGAGGCTATAGAATAGAGGAAATATCCTAATCCTAAAACAACAAGCAAAGTTCCGAAGGTCTTGTTTCTCTTAAACCCCTTATTTTTTATGTATCTTATACCAATATAAATACCCAATCCGGATATAGTAAGTGCAAAGAAAGTAAGTATGATATATGGGATGAGTGCAAGAGTACTAACTTCGGAAGCAATACTAAAAGGAATTAGAACTAGAGCTAAAACTATAGTCGATATTAAAATCAACATGGAGGAGACAAGAATTTCAATTCCTACGGTCTTAGATTTCAATTTAAGGTTTAAGATATTCATACTTTCAGAATATTGATTTCTAGGGAAATTGTCAATGTGAGGAAAATGGAAGAAGGTATTTCATAATACGGAATGGACGGGACTCGAACCCGCAACCTTCTCAGTGACAGTGAGATGCTCTAACCAGTTGAGCTACCACTCCATAATACAGTGAGAAGTATATCAAACTATGTAAAAAATGACAATTAGTACATCTACATGTTAATATATTCAGTATTATGAAAGAATGCTCTCAAATACTCTCCCTTTTTACCTCCGATGTCTTAATTCATATAGACAAAGAAGGCAATATTCTTGAAACCCTATTAAACACGCAAAAAGGATTTGATATTTCTAATCTCCAAAATGTATACCAAATATTTTCTCCAGATGAAAAAGTGAGAGTTAAAAGAGCAGTAGCGATGGGATTTAACAGTAAAAAGAAATTCATGGAAATCAATGAAGGCCTTGGAACAGATCAGTATGTAGACGTTGAAGTAGCGCAATACAAAAAAGACATATATATGTTCCTAAGATTCTTTGTTTCTAGTAGGCAGAAAGAAGTTGAATATGAAAGATATGTAGAAAATCTACTAAACCTCTCGGAAAAGGATCCGCTTACACAGGCATACAACAGGCATGGATTGTTTCAAAAAGTTAGAAAACTCATATCCTTTAGTGATCCTGAAAAAAGATTAGGGATAATATTTGTAGATTTGGATAACCTGAAGAAAATCAATGATAAATATGGACATGAAGCAGGAGATAAAGCGTTACTAAATATCGCGAAAATATTAATATCTACCGTTAGACAAAGAGATATTGTTGCAAGAATAGGAGGTGACGAATTTGCTGTCATAGTTGAAGAAATGTCTGGAAGTCAAAGCACGGCATATGGTTTAGCTCAAAGACTTGTAAAAGCATTCGGGCAGCAAAAAGCCAAACATGCTTCAACGGCATCTTTGGGTGTCCATGTATTTAGGGTCTCAGACCTTTCCATTAAAGCTAAAACCCCCGAAGAATTTGAGAGATCATTTTCTGAAGAAGTATCCAAGGCTGATGGTGCTACATACAAAGCCAAAGAAGCAGGTAAGAATCAATTTAAAGTATCAAAAGAATTCTTTAAATATTACAATACAGAATCAATAGCATCTAAGTAATCTTCCTTTGGTCTTAAACCCACTAAGGTATTTACTAATTCTCCATTTTTGAAAATCATAACAGTAGGTATACTCATAACCATGTATTTTTGAGCGATAGCTCCTTGCTCATCAACATTAACTTTGCCAATTTTTGCTTTCCCTTCATACTCATTAGCAATGGTCTCAATAACAGGACCTAATGCTTGGCAAGGACCACACCATGGTGCCCAGAAATCTGCCAAAACCACACCATCATATTTAAGAACTTCAGTCTCAAATGATTCATCTGTAAAATGTATTAAACTCATTGTGTTAATAATAATAACTTAAAAGTATTGGAATAGTGCGTATTTGCGATATTCCTAGTATAATTATACCATGCTTAGAATCTATATTGGCCAATGAAGGTCTTCTCATATATCCAACCGAAACCTGTTACGGCCTTGGTTGTGATGCAACTAACCCCAAGGCATTAGCGAAACTTCTAAGTTACAAGAAATTTCGAGGATCCAAACCTATATCCATTGCTGTCGCAGACAAAGCAATGGCAGAAAAGTATGTAGAAATAAATGAAATGGCAGAGAACTTGTACGAGAATTATCTTCCTGGACCAATAACCGTTATATCAATGAACAAAGGAGAGCTTGTTCCTCCCGTTGTATCAGCACAAGGCGCAGTAGGTGTTAGATATCCCGACTATCCATTCATTCTTGAATTAATTAAAGAATATGGCAAACCAATAACTGCGACATCGGCCAATATGTCCTACAAATCCGCACCATACAATATTGATCAACTTCTTAAGGATCTACCGAAGAAGAGTTTAGACTTAGTAGATCTAATTCTTGATGCTGGGACATTACCACAGAATCCTCCTTCTACTGTACTAGATACTACAATGAACCAACTATCTGTTTTAAGACAGGGGAAATTAGAATTTGAAAATGCATTGATTAAAAACAAAAAGATTGAGGAGAAGAAAACAAAATTAACAGAAGAAACAATACAATTAGGAAAGGAATTTTCAGATAAATATTTAAAAGAAGATATGCCAGTTGTGGTTGCACTTAGTGGTGAACTTGGTGCTGGGAAAACACAGTTTACGAAAGGTATAGCTCAGAGTCTAGGTGTAAAAGAGATAGTTAATTCTCCTACATATACTATTATTAATGAATATCCATATATGAGAAATGGTGTGGAAAAAGTATTAGCCCATATGGATACATGGAGATTAGAGAACGAAGAATTAGAAAAATCAGGGTTAATACAACATCTAGAACAAAGGAATATTGTAATCATAGAGTGGGCAGACAAGTTCTACCAGGAGATAGCGGCACTGTGTGACAATATGGACATACCTATGTACAAGGTAGTTATTAAATACATCTCATTGGAGGAAAGGAATATTGAAATATATGAAGCATAACGAACCAGTAATAATTGCATTTGATACTAGTTGTGATGATACATCCATAGCTATCCTAGAAGGCCGTAAGGTACTCTCAAGCGTTGTTTCCTCTCAAGTAGAAATACATGCTCAATGGGGTGGTGTAGTTCCAGATATTGCCAGAAGAGAACATGAGAAGAATATCCCAATGGTATATGAAGAGGCTTTGAAGAAAGCAAAGATTAAGATTGAGGATGTCGATTATGTTGCTGCTACATACGGTCCAGGATTGGCAATTGATTTAGAGGTTGGTTTGGCTTTTGCAAAAGAATTAGCTATTAAGTACAACAAACCATTTGTACCTGTAAACCATATGGAAGGACATATGTTTTCGGGATTATCCCTTAATTCAAAAGGCAAAGCTAACCCCGGGGGTGTAGTAGAACTTGATAACTTGTTCCCTGCATTGGCGTTGTTAATATCTGGTAAACATACTGAATTGGTATTAATTAATAAGATAGGGGATTACAAAAAAATAGGAGAAACATTGGATGATGCGGTTGGTGAGGCTTTTGACAAGGTTGGTAGAATGCTTAACTTTGGATATCCTGGTGGTCCTGTGGTTTGTGAATTTGCTAAAAAGGGGGTATCTGGAAATATTAAATTTACAATACCTATGAAGAATAGTGGTGATATGAATTTTAGCTATTCTGGGTTAAAGACTGCAGCTTTGTACAAAACGAAGGAATTAAGAGAAGCAGGTAAGCAGGACAAGGAATGGGTCTATGATTTCTGTAGAGGTTTCCTAGATACAGTTATTGATTCTTTAAATCTTAAGCTAAAAATGGCGGTAGAATCTAACCCCGGGGTGCGTACATTGTTTGTTGGTGGTGGAGTATTTAATAGCGAAGAGATTGTAAGGAAGATAGGGAATACCGCTAGATCATATGGGCTTACATATATTTATTCGGATCAAGAATATAGGGGAGATAATGCAGGGATGATAGGGGTTAGTGCATATTTTAATATACTTAATGGTAAGTATTTGTCCAATGTGGATGAGATTAGGAAAGTGGATAGAGATCCTAGATTAAGTTTGTAAGTTATTTGTTTTTGAAATCTTCAATATTTTTTCAAATACCAGATTTCGATTCTCTGAAACATCATAAGTCTTAATATTATATTCTTGGAATTTTTGGTCGAAGTACTTATTATATTCAATAAAATAATCAACATCTCCTTTTAATTCATCATTATCCACATAGTATGTCCAGTCATCTTCAGTGTCATTACTTTTTATATCATCAAATAATTTTTCTTTTGTAATATTGTTATATGTTAGTCCGATGATTTCATATTTCTCTTTATCAATGCTTGGTAGTACTTTTTCAAAATCGATATAAACGCCTTCGGCGACATATGGGTTGTCATTGTAAAAAATGGGACCTTCGGATAGTTCTTTT
>LBSF01000028.1 GCA_000991805.1 candidate division WS6 bacterium GW2011_GWC2_36_7
TTAATTCCTTCGTTTGTTCTGTTGGAAGAATTAGTCCCTTAAGGGAGGATAGTGTTGGAATTGAATCCAAATACTCATCCCTATGCAAGATCATTCCCCGTTCTGTTTTGACAGAAGTGATGTTTTTCGGAAGGAGAGTGAAAAGCTCATTAGCCTTCTTGTGTATTTGTTGAAACACTAGCTCTCCTCCTGCTGGGACAAGAGTTAAAAACTCTATTGAGTCAATTAATTCTTCGAGCGTATTTTTGCTCATGCATTACTCCTTCGAATCATATTTTTTAGAACCGGTCATTATACTACAGGCTTAAATATCCTTCAATCCCCCTTTTTAAACAAATCTTGATATAATAGCTCTCATGTTAAATATAAATAACATCTCTTTAAGTAGAGGTCACAAACAAATATTAAAGAATATCTCCTTAACCATGGGTGAGGAAGAAAAGGTTGGACTCGTTGGTGTAAATGGTGCTGGAAAATCTACCATATTAAAAGTGATAGGTGGATTAGAAGAAGCTGATTTAGGAAATGTATCCTTTAAAGGTACAATGTCATATCTAGCACAAGAGACACACAAGGAAATGGATATTAATAACCATCCTAATCTAACAATTGGTGAATACCTCATTATTGAAAAAAGTATTGATGTGGAGGAATGGGAGATAAAGAAGTTCTTGAATAACCTAAAGATGGATGACAAGGATTGTGATAGCAAATTGGGAGAACTCTCTGGTGGACAAAAGATTAAGGTAGAAATAATAAAGATATTAATGGAGAAAGCAGATCTCTTAATATTAGATGAACCTACCAACTTCTTGGATATTCCATCTGCTGAGTGGTTAATGAGATACCTTGTTACATATCCTAAGGCTGTTCTAGTCGTTTCTCATGACCTTAGACTGATGAATAAGGGTATAACGAAGATTTGGTTCCTTAATGAAAGAATACATGATGTAGAGGTTTACAGAGGTAACTATGAGCAATTCCTTAAGGTTCAAGCTTTAAGAGATGAATTCTTGGTCAAACAATTGGTTAGTGAAGAAAGAAAAGCTGAAAAGGTATTTGAATTAGCACAAAATCTTTCTGGCAGAAAAAGTATCAAAGAAAAGAAAAGAGCTGCTAGAAAGTTTGAACAAGCTAAAGAGTTAAAGGAGAATGTAAAAGAATTGCAGGTAAAGGTTATGAAGGGCAAGAAGATGCACTTGAATATTCCTGTCCCTATGCAAAGTAACAAACTAGTATTGGAGATGGATAATATTTCTAAGGCATATATTAAGGGGAAGGAGATATTGAAGGACGTATCTTGTAATGTACAGAAGAATGATCGTCTTGCTGTTATTGGTAAGAATGGCGCAGGTAAGACTACCCTACTCAAGATATTAGCAGGTAGATTGAAACAGGATAGTGGTACATACAAATGGGGTTTTAATACTAATGTTGGGTACTATTCTCAAGAGAATGAGGATTTAGATTTTAACAAAACAGTTTGGGAGAATATTGAGAAGTTGGAATGGGGAACATTAGACAAGAGAAAGTTCTTAGGTGGATTTTTAATTGCTGGAGATATGATTGATCAGAAGGTATCTACCCTATCTGGTGGTGAAAAGACTAGATTGGCTTTGGCAAAATTATTCGCGGGTGGTTACAATGTGCTGTTACTGGACGAACCTACTACATATCTTGATCCAGATTCTCAAAACATATTGCTTCATGCACTTAAAGAGTACAAGGGTACTATTATATTAGTAAGCCACGAACCTCACTTTGTTAGAGAATTGGGTATAGAGAAGGTTATATTAATGCCAGAAGAATACTTTGGATATTTCAGGGATGAGTATATTGAAAGGGTTGGTGCTATTTAAATCTTTTCCAAAAGGTTGATTCTTTTACTATCTTTTCTACTTCTTTTTTAGGTAAATTACTTTCGACCCAGATATGGGGAGGTGTGAATTGGAGTTTCTTTAATTCATCGAGAAGATCTGATTTTTTTATTTTTTTTACAGCTTCAACATAGAGATTGTAATTATACATTTCATTATATTCTGAATAATCCATTGCAATATCGTAGGGTAGCTCTTGATCATATACAATTGTTGTTGGAAAAATATATGTACTTAGAATATTATTTATCCATCGAGTGCCTTTTTCTGATTTTATAAATTTCTCTATATCCTCAAAAAGGAATGGCTCAAGTGTAGCAAGCATTTCTTTCAATCGCGAATTCTCAACCACAAATCGAAGACATTTAATATTGTGGAACATAGTAAATGTATCCTCTTTAAAGGTTTGAAGGCCGTATATCAAGCCTTTTTCCTCTCTAAGCAAAAGATACCCAATTCTTTTTATTATAGAATTAAGGACTCCTTCAATTGCTGATTTTTGATAATTTATTTTTTTATTTGTTGGGTCAAAATATGTTAAATCCAATGTAACGCCTGTAGCATTTTCATCATAAAAGTACCCAAAAGCTAAGTCGTTTTTTAATGTAATCTCTGATAGTTTTGAGTTTTTGGGTGCTGTATATTTATTTCCCATTTTTTCTAATTTTGCAAAAACGTTATCGCTTAAAGTCTTATTTGATTGGATAGAAAAAATTGCACCCTTATTTAAAAATCTATTTGTAAAATATTTTTCTAAATCATCAATATTTATATTCTCAATATCCTTAAGTTCTCCAATGATATTGTAGGTGAATTCTGGGTATTGTTCTCCCTCTAAAAATATTACCTTTTGAATAAAATTATCCTTTTCAAGCTTTAACTTCCTACTTCTTTCTGCAGTGACAACCCTTTTCTCATTGATTAAGTTCTTTTTAAATTTTGAATAAGGAAAATCTATCATAGAATTAATTCTTTCAAGAACACGATCGGTACCTTTAATATTAGAGACGCTTCTTAAATCCATGTGTTTGAACCAAGTTCCCGCATTTGTGTGAATAGCAGGGCGGGATTTATTTCCCTCTTCAAATTTTTGGACATCATCCAATGTTCTAAACGTACTATTGGGACTGTGTAAGAGATGTTCTGTTAGGTGAGCTGTTCCGTGAGGGACATTCTCTAAATCTTCATATATACAACCCGCCTCTTGGAGGGAGAAAAAATCAAAATTAACAGTAGCAGGATTTTCTAAATGTATTAATTTAATACCACAATCTAATTCATATAACCTGTATGTAATATTGTTATACTCATTCTTAAATTCTTGTAGTAATTTCATTGGTTATTTACTTAAATTAACTTTATTTCCTCCCATATTCTAATCATAGCATAGGTATCTAATTCACAATACCTAAGCAGGTTCTCCTTCATAGCATTTTTCTCCTCTTCTGACTTGTTTCCATATGTAATCTCTTCCCAAACAACCATCGCTTCTGTACCATTAGAAACTTCCATACCGTGATATGTTAAATCAGGGCATATTACAGGTAGTACCTTTTTAATACTCCAACTTCCCTTAAATTTAGGATCAACGTACATCTGCTTACTAAATATATCTCCTAAATCCTTAATCCTGCTATTAACCATAATAAAGAAATCCTCATATTCAGGATATATTTCACCCATCTCTTTGTTTCTACCCATTTCAAATGATTTGTTCCATGTTAATATACTTCCTGTCTTTCCTATTACTTTTTGTAACTCTAAAGGAACAGATTTCATAGGGTCATCTTGTGAAGTAGAAAGATATTCATAATGTTCTAGTTCCGCGTCAGGAGTTCTTTTAACATGTAAAGAATATTGGAATACCACATTTTGATATGGCCTATGTCCATCATATCTTGGTACAGCCCAGGAATATGTCTCGTAATCCAAGAAATAGATAGGGAATATTAACTCTTCAATATCCTTCTTTACGGCATATGTATCAATTATAGCTTGATTCTCTTTTGTTGCTTTAACCTGTGTCTGTTGCTTAGGACTTAATTTGAAATTCTCGGGTATATTTCGCATATCCAATATATCCATATCTCTAAGCATTCTTACTTTTTTCTCCCCTATCATTCCTACATCATATATTGAATATTCTGGTAGTGTAGGAAAGCATAGCTCTTTGCATGGACAATCCTTTGGTTTGTAACATTCCATTAGCCCTGTCTTCTCCTCCTTATTGGTTACAAGTAATGCTTCTGCTATTAATCCTTCTACTTTAGAATAGTTTTCTTTTACGAAGTTAGTCATTTTTTCAACTATGAATAACTGTTCAAGATCTATATCTCCTTCTTTAATATATTCCTTGTTTAGATATATCAAGTAGATATCGTTAACATCTTTTTCGAGTGTGTTGGAAGCTGTGTAATATTGAAAGAGGACGTCATATTCATGTACCTTCTCTATCTCAGTGACACTTTTTACCTCATATATATCGTTTCCTACTACAATATCCGCTCTGCTGTAGAGGTCATCTGTTTGATATATTTTTTGGTATTCACAATCAGCAGATATGTATTTTTTTACATATTCTCGAGCAAGCTTCTCTACCTCATATCCTTGTTTAATGAGGTGTTGGTCATATTGGGAGAGAGTTTTGTTGTATTGATTATGTTTTTGTGCCCATAGATGCATTGGAGCATCCATGAATAACAAGAAATCAGATTTGGTTAACATATGCTATTCTACCACTAATGAAATAGTAGCTTTACTGCTAGCACTAAATGTCCCGGAATATGTATATTCCTTAATAACGGTAGAACATATCTCTACAGTAGTATCTTCGGACGTTTGGACTTGAATCTTTACTTGTTCGGGATAGCTTTCCATCACTAGGGCATCTGTTGTTGCACTGAAGCATGGAGTTGGAAGAGTGCCATCTACTGTGTATTCCCAATTGTTGTCTCCATTGTATGCATATGTAAGGGTGAAATTCTCTTTAGTAAGTTGTTTATTTGTTTGTTGATTTTTATTGTAAATATACAGGTATACAAAGATGCCTGTAATTGCAATGAGTAAAAAAGCTATGATTGAAATTAATATGGTTTTCTTATGCATGATATTACTATTCAAATATTATATCTTTTATTTTATCATACATTGAAAGGTATCCCTTTGACTAAATCTATGGGGTTGTGTATATTAAGATATATCCTTGAATATCAATATATGAACCAGAAAGATTTGACTGTAAACTCCCCCATTGAAAATGAACAGAATGAAATTATTTTAGAAAAGCTTTCCCTTCTTTACCGAGAGGTTAGTGAAACTGGAAGGCAAGTGGCTTGTTTGGACACTGAATCAGAAGAAGATTCAAATGAAATAGATTTTGAAAATTTACAATTTAAATTATACCAACTTGGATTGGTACCCCGTGATAGTAATTTACAGAATTTTAAAATATTTGCAGATATAGAGGATGGAATTTTTATGTTTGGGATTGAGGCTAGGTGTACGAAAGATGGAAGACCATGGAATGCAAGGATTATATTAGAACAAAATGAAGATGAACCGGCTCATAATTTTTCTATAGTAAAGTCAAGAGAATTCTTTAAAAATTCTATTATTCAAGATGAAAATCTCTCTAACAAAAATGAAATCTTGTTTGATGCAATTATATTTTTTATATATCTTTTTAACAAAAATAAAGTAGGCATTGAAAATATTGAATTAAAAATGAATCGTAAGAAACTAGAAGAAGACTTGACCTACTTAGAGGAGGTAATCTCTAGAAATAGTCTCCAAAATTTCAAAGCAGGGAAGTTATATTACGTCTCTTTGGAGAAAAACAGTTTTGATGAAATTATTTTGACTCTCTATAGGCTTGAGAATAGTGATAACTCTGATTATATTATTCGTATTAAGAGATGGGGAAATAGTTTTATCTTTAAGAAGAAAAATGATTATCATCGAGAGGGAGAAAACAGAACAGTTCCTAAATCGATTAATAATTCAAAAGAGCTGGGAATGTTTTGCGAAATGGCACATATTGCAATAAATGGGTTAAACGCAAAATATGTAAAATTGATTACTCAATAATTCCACCACCTATTACATATTCATCATCATAGAATACTACTGACTGTCCTGAGGTTATAGCTCTTTGTGGAGTATCGAAAACTACCTCTACTCTTCCATCTTCTAATGGTTTTATTGTAGCTGGTGCTTCTTTAGCTCCGTATCTAATCTTTGCATATACCTTCATTTTCTTCTCTAATTTCTCGATTGAGATCCAATTTAGTTCTCTTGCAATTAGTATGTTTCCAAAAGTTTCTTCATCATCTCCTAGTACTACTTCATTCTTCTCAATATCAACATCTACAACATACAAAGGCTTGTTACTAGCAATACCCAAACCTTTTCTCTGACCAACTGTGTAGTAATATATTCCCTTGTGCTGACCTAATACATTTCCTTGAGTATCTACAAAATTACCTGGCAATATATCCGAATCAATATGCTCAGCTATGAACTTACCATAGTCATTGTCTTCTACAAAACAGATCTCTTGGCTATCGGGTTTGCTTGCTACACCTAATTCATACTTTTCTGCAATCTCTCTAACCTTGTCCTTGTTGTATTCTCCTACAGGAAAGAGTGTTTGAGATAGCTGTTTCTGAGTTAGATTGTAGAGTGCATAGGTTTGATCTTTGGTTTTACTAAATGATTTTTTAAGTAGATATCTTCCACCTTTAAATTCAACCTGAGCATAGTGTCCAGTAGCGATGTAATCTAATCCCATTGATATGGCTTTGTCTAAGAGTGCTTCAAACTTTACTTCTTTGTTACATATGATGCATGGGTTTGGAGTTCTACCTGCGGTATATTCTCTAACAAAGTAATCAATGACCTTCTCTTTGAATATATCTTTGAAATTTAATACGTAGTATGGGATATCTAATTTATTAGCTACTCTTCTAGCATCGTTTACTGCGGTAAGGGAACAGCATCCATTGTCTTTTTCTTCCATTCCTTCGGTTTGCCATATTTGCATAGTAGCTCCGATAACTTCATAGCCTTGTTCTTTAAGCAAGGCTGCAGATACAGAACTGTCTACTCCACCACTCATGGCGATTAATACTTTTTTATTACTTTGATTATTCATTCTTTTTCTTGTAATCATCTATAGCTGCTTTTATAGATTGTTCTGCAAGATTAGAACAATGCATCTTTATTGGTGGTAACCCGTTTAATGCTTCAGCCACTGTCTTGTTTGATATCTCTAGTGCTTCTTCAAGTGTTTTACCCAATATCAATTCGGTTGCCATGCTACTGGTAGCTACGGCTGCACCACATCCAAAGGTTTGAAACTTAACTTCAGTA
>LBSF01000029.1 GCA_000991805.1 candidate division WS6 bacterium GW2011_GWC2_36_7
TAGTTAGTTAAGTATACAAATCTTAAAAAACACATTCATCCTCTTACTCACACTCACCCTATTCACCATCAATTCCCCCTTAACCCCATATATTTCCCTTAACCAAACATTCCGAGAATACACATAGTTCAGATACTTCTCATTAAATATTGGTACCAAATACATCAACTCATGGAAGTTAAACATATCATCCTCAAACACAACATCCCTCTCCTCACATATCAAATTCAAACAAAATTTGTCCTTAACCCTCTCTCCATCCCACTTAGTCCTAATCCTATGATGAAAAATATTCTTAAATACCAATAACGCCCTATATATCCATGCCGTATCATTCTTAACCACAACAAAAACATCAATATCATCCTCTTCCTTCGCAAAACCCGCAGCTACAGAACCAGATACACCAATAAATTTAACTACGTTTCCAACACAAAGAAATTTTACATTTTTCTTAGCAAGTTCAATCTTAGAATCAACATACTCATTTGTCTGTTCTTTTCCAAAGGAAATATCTGAATTCTTAACAGAATTCTTACCCCAAATATACCTAGCTTTCTCCTCTGTTAGATTACAACCCATTAATGCTCTAAATTTTGTAAGATCCACAACCACTTTTTTAGGTATATACATAATTCATTATACCATCTAAAACTTTAATCAATATTCTGCTAAACTCTTAGTAAGAAATATTGTAAAATCTGCCATATATGAGACAACATCCGATACCACAAAATATATTAGATGTAGAGTTTAAACTCTTTTCTAAATTTACTTTAAAAGAATTCGCATACCTAGCTATTGGTTTGGGATTTGGAGGATTAATGATATATCTCGTAGTATCTAAGGCTATTCCTGGTTTAATTGGTGTTCCACTATGTATTCTAACCTCGGGCGCAGGGATATTCTTAGGACTAGTTCCAATCAATGATCAAGATGCAGATGTCTTTATTAAAAACTATGTAAGTGCAATCACCGCTCCTACTCAAAGAGTATGGATGAACAGTGATATGCAACAGGAAAGAAACAAGCCTGAATTGAAACCCTCAGCAGATGGGAAATTGGTACAGAAAAGCTTTAAGGAAAAAGCTAGTCAAATTATTGGCGGAAATCTCTTGCAGGCTAGTGCAGAAGAAGAAGTGCAACCAATGGATACTCAAAAATCACAAGCAATCCCTACTCCAACAGTACAGGACAGCATTATAATTTCGGAAGAGAATAGGAAGAACTATGAATTTACAATACAAAATCTAGACAAGCTACCAGGGAATATTAACATTTGGCTTTACACTGGAGACATGGTATCGGTACCAAATGCAATTACATATATGAAAGGTGAAGATGGGAAGATACTGTATGCGAACAGAACAGGAGTAAGTGGATACTTCCTAACAAATAGAACATGGGGAAAAGGCATATATACACTAGAATTCATACATCCTCAGTTTAAATTTCCAAAGTTGAAAATCATTGTAACAGACGAAACTAACAAATTACCGATTAAGATTAAAACAATATAACGTGGATAAAAATACAAGGGCTAGAGCAGTAGCCTCAACACAAGATGAATTAGAAGTGAGAGACATCCGAGAGGATTTAATCATTACCAAAAGTGGTAGTGTAGCAATGGTTATACAAACCTCAGCTATTAACTTCGATCTTTTGGCAGAATACGAACAAGACAACAAGATATATGCATTTGCAGGATTGTTAAACTCACTTAACTTCCCAATACAAATACTCATTCGAACTAAGAGAATTGATATCACTAGCTATGTTGATTACCTCAAATCTCAAAAAGAAAGAGACATGAGTGAAGGATTAAGGAAACAACTAGAAATATATACACAATTCGTACAAAATCTAATCGTTCAAAATGACGTCTTAGACAAAAATTTCTTTGTCATAGTTCCATTTAATCCAGGAGTTTCATTCCCCGAATTTGGGATATTGGGAAACAAAAAGAAAAATGAAGAAGAAGAGACATATAAACAGATGGCCATAGACCAGCTATTAGAAAAAGCTAAGATCTTCCTGTATCCTAAAAGAGACCATATCCTAAAACAACTTTCTCGAATGGGCCTAGTTGGACATCAATTGAATAATACTGAGCTACTTTCCGAATTCTATACAATATATAACCCAGAAGAAGAAGAAAATGTCTGACGAAATAAATAACTACAATCGAACATTTGAAACTAAGACTACACAGGAACTTGGAGCACAGGCTGAAAAACTTCAATCAGTTGGAGAGAAGTATGCTAACTTCAAACAAGATTTGCAAAAAGAGATAGCAAAAAAAGATGAAGCTGAGAAGAAAGACAGGTTCAATGACCCTGTTGAAGAGACAGAGATTAAGAAACCAAAAAAGAAAAATCCAATACTAAAAGTATTAGATAGCATATCTGCAAAGATAAGTGGAAAACCTGTAGAACCAGAAGTTGTGGCTAATACTCAACCAGAAGATGATGATATAACAATGCTAGACAAAGACATGTCCATAAAGGATATCGTGGCACCCATAGATATTGAAGTCGATTTTAATCACCTCCAAATGGGTGACTATTACTTCAAGACCTTTTTCATTAGTGGATATCCAAGAATCGTCGGTCCAAACTGGCTTTCACCAATTGTAAACTTTGAGCATTCTCTAAGAATAAGTACTTTCTACTATCCTGTTGAATCCAAAACAATTTTAGAAAAGTTAAAACGAAAAATTGGAGAGATGGAAGCTACACTCTACTCTCAAATGGAAGATAGAAAAGTTGTTGATCCTACTCTTAAAGTCGCACTTTCAGATGCACAACAATTACAAGATTCCATTGCAGAAGGATCAGAGAAATATTTCCACTACGGAATGTATATAACCATATACGCTCCTAACAAAGCTCTGCTTGAGAAATATTCTAGAAATGTAACTTCTACATTTGCAGCTATGAATGTAACTGCAAAACCAGCAACTTTACAACAAGATCAAGGATTCATAAGTACACAGCCATTAGGTTTGGACAAACTCTACATTACCAGAAACATGGATACAACTTCATTGGCAACTACATTCCCATTTGTTACTTCAGAGCTAACCATGGACAAGGGAATAATGTATGGGATCAATATGCATAACAAGAGTTTGGTAATCTTCGATAGATTCCAATTAGAGAATGCTAATACCGTAGTCTTCGCAAAGTCCGGTGCAGGTAAAAGCTACTTTGTAAAACTCGAAGCCGTTAGAAGCCTCATGCTCGGAGTAGAAATCATAATCATAGATCCTGAAAAAGAATATGAGGAGCTTTCAAAAGCTGTAGGGGGATCATATATCTCCTTCTCTCAAGATAAGGGAAACAAAATGAATCCATTTGAACTTTCAGGTGTTACGGAAGAGGGAGACGATGAATTAAGGATGAAACTTCTAACACTACATGGATTCTTCAAAATCATATTTGGCGGATTAACCAATGTAGAAGAATCTATCTTAGATAAAGCATTAATCCTTACATATCGAGAGAAAGGAATTACCTTTGATCCAACTACGCAAACAAAGAAACCTCCCCTACTTGAAGATATGTACAAAGTACTAAAGGGGATGGCAGAAAATGAAGCCCATGACTTAGCTAGAAGAATGGAGAAATATATCATTGGAAGTGCCGCAGGTATATTTAACGAAGAAAGTAATTTTGAAATCCAGAATCCATTCACCGTATTCAGTATTAGAGACCTTCAAGAAGAATTAAAGCCTCTTGCTATGTACCTAATGCTTGATTTCATCTGGACTAAAATCAGAAAAGACAAAAAGAAGAGATTACTCATTGTTGATGAAGCTTGGTATATGATGCAAAGCCCCGATTCAGCAAACTTCATGTATTCAATTGCAAAAAGAGCAAGGAAATACTACCTTGGACTCTCTACTATCACTCAGGATGTTGCAGATTTCCTTACCAACGATATGGGGAAGGCAATCATTTCAAACTCTTCGATGCAAATATTGATGAAACAAAGTCCATCATCAGTAGATAAGCTACAAACAGTATTTAACCTCTCTGACGGAGAAAAAAATTTCTTACTAAGCTGTGACAGAGGCCAAGGTCTCTTCTTCGCAGGAGCAAACCACGTAGGAATTCAAGTAATCTCAAGCCAGGCAGAACATGAATTAATAACTTCTGATCCTCGAGACCTGGAGAAGAAAAAAGCAAACGCAGGGATGACTGATACTCGTACCTTGATGGATATGGCACAAATATTCGAATCTCCTGCCGATCAACAAGTAATGAATAATGTATCGGCAATGAACAGACAACAACAAGTAATTCAACAAGCAATTGGAAAACGAAAAGAAGAACAAGTACAGATAGAGGATGAAAGACGACAATATCAAAATGAGCTTGAGGCCAGATTAAGACAACAAGAATTAGATCTGAACCCACAAAAACAAAAAAGCCAACAATCCTTTTTAGACGAATTGAAACAAAATACAATTTCTGGTCAGGTGGTACAATCAAGAGAAGATATACAAAAAGGAAGAACACATATTACTCCACAAGGACCAGTTTCAAGCTATATTGATAATGGACCAAAACAACAATAGTCAAAACAATTTAAACATGTTACCAGAGTCTAACTATCTAGTTACTCAAGCAATCTCTACGTCCACACTTCCAGATATCAAAGTAAACTCTGATTTAGCACAATTAGAGAAAGCCGAAAGGAAAATCAATTATAAAGCGAATATTGCTAAAGGTTCGAAGAGTCCACAAGTCTATGTTGCTATGACAGCATTGAGATTAGCCAACCCATTTAAAGGATACTAACTTAATGGCCCTTGGTCCGGAGGAAGATACTGACTAATATTCTCACTAGTTACAACGATTGGAACAGGAGTCCCTTCTATAATTTTTCTTGCAGCAGCTCTTACAATACCTGCGATATTTCTCTCCAATTGACGAATACCTGCATCAAAACCAACAGGACGAATAATCATTGGCCATACGTTTTCATCTATTCGTACAAATTCTTCAGAAAGATTTAAACCAGAAAGTACTCTTGGAAGTATATATCTTTTCGCAATAACTGCTTTCTCGTCATCTGAGTAACTTGTGAACCTAATGATTTCTACACGATCTAAAAGTGCGGCAGAAAGGCCTCCAAGATTATTTGCTGTGCAAATGAAAAATGCCTTAGAAAGATCCACAGGATAATCGACATAATGATCTATGAAAGAGGAATTCTGTTCTGGATCCAATATCTCTAATAGTGCTGCCATGACATCATTCAATAATCCAGCATTACCACTAGCTTTTTCAATTTCATCTAAAAGAATCACTGGGTTCATAGTTCCACTTCTTACAAGTGCCTTTATAACCTGCCCAGGTTCTGGATCTAATGCATATCTTGGTGTCCCTCTCAATGTTCTTACATCCCCTATTGCTCCTAATGATATTCTGGCAAATTTTCTACCCATAGCTTCCGCGATTGATTTTGCAATAGAGGTTTTACCCACACCCTGCAGACCAACAAAAAGAAATACCGGAGCTTTAACAATTTTAGGTCGGACAGTTGTAGTATCAACCGAAGCTCTTTCTCCTAATGACCCTAATGATTGATATGGCGGATTATTTGTTCCCACTGTACTCTGTCTTGCTTCTAATTGCATAGATGCCAAGTAATCCATAATCACATTTTTAACTGGATCCATACCGTAGTGAGTAGAATCCATCAGTTCTTTAGCATGCTGCAAATCAAAATTGTCTTGAGATACAACTCCCCATGGAATACGAGTAATCCATTGAATATATTTGTTTACATTCTCAAATTCAGCACTGTATACACCTTTTCTTGCTATCCTCTCCAATCTCTCAATACTTGATATTGCATCATTTTTTAGCTCAATTGGAGCATTAGAATTTTGTAAAGAATTCTTTAAGGCTAAAACCTCAGCTATTGAATCATCCGTAGTCACGCTATTATTTTGTGGAATTCCCGCGTTAATATAGTCCATTTTGAGCAGTAATATATCTACTAGAGTGTATATATACAAGCCTAGCAAGTCAAATATTTGCTTAGAAAATATACATTAAAAGCCTTGAAATACGCAGCTTAGAATGATAGCCTTAATATGTATAAAATTAACTGTCCAATCGATGAAAAAAATCCTTATTAGTGTTGTAATATTATTTGCTTTGATTGTTTATCCTTCTAACGTATTTGCTGCAGACACTGCAACATTACAAACTCAATTGATGACATATCTTCCATATATACTCATAGGAGGTGCTGCTATCTTGCTTATTAGTATAGTTGGAATCTTACTTAGTAAGAAGAAAGAAAAAGACGAAGATATTATGGCACCACAAACTGCAGCTGTAGTTGAACAACCAGTTATGGCACCAGAAGAAACAATTTCGGAGGTCCAAGCACCTGTACAACCAGTAAATATGGATAATGTGTCTGAAAATTTGTATGCTCCTGAAATTACAAAACCTACTATCCAAGAGACTATGGAGTCAACTCCAGTTACAGAAGAATTCCCTATTCCAAATTTTGCACCTTCAGTAGAACCAATGAATGAGCAAAACCCTGATTCTGATTTACAGGATATCCTACAAGGTGAGGCTTCAGCATCCCCTATGGGCCCTGTCACAACCCATGTTATGGAAGATGCTAACACCCCAGTTGAAACACCAGCTCCTACTACATTTGAAACTCCAGATGTTCCTAATATGACAGCTCAGTTTGTACCAACTCCTCTGGAAGAGACTATGCCTACTCCTGTGACTAATGAAGCTACTGTACAAGAATTTAATGCTGCTCCAGCAATACCTGACTTACAACAATTCGTAAATAATCAAGTAGCAGAGGTTCCACCAATGGCAGAAACACCTACACCAATGGAAGACACAACTCCAGTAGATACAACTACACCACCACAAACGGGAACAACTTTTAGCATCTAATACGAGGAAAGGACTGCTTCTTTAAGATATCTTGAGAATGTTTTTACATCTTCCATATTATTGTATATCCCAAAACTCACTTTCATT
>LBSF01000030.1 GCA_000991805.1 candidate division WS6 bacterium GW2011_GWC2_36_7
ATGAAGAATACTACCAGCATTATGGACAGCAGGCAGTAGTTTACAGCTATTCTAGCTATGTAATGCATACGTACTTTTCTAAGTATGGTGTATGAGAGTAGGGTAGTTAGTATGACGATTAAGGTTATGGCTAAACCATATTTAAGTCCTGTATATGAATATGCAATTGCCAAGATTATTGGTGCATATATTCCATATGTTTTAGACCCTATGATATATCTAGCTATGCTTACAATGGTCGCGACTATCATTACAGCAAGTAACAATTCTAAGACCTGTTGAGGAACGCCAGTCGTAATCATCCATTGTGTAAAAGGTGTGTAGGTCATTGAAATATATGTGTATTAAATTAAGGCAGATTCTGGTTAGATTATACTTAATTTGGGGTGTATTTGTCGATGGCAGTTCATATATTTACTTTGGGTGGATACGGGCCTATAATATATGCTGTATACATAATCCTATGCATACGATCTTTACATTTAGAAAGCAGAAAGGACCCTAAGAAGATGGTAAACTTACATGTAATTGGAAGGTTTCCAAATCTTGTGGGGGGGAGAAAGATAGAATTCAATCAGCCGTTACCGTTTGGGGACATATCTGTTGATTTCAAAGATTTTCCAAAGGGGTTAGAGGATCATTATTATATTGATCTTTTAACAGAGGTTTTCAACCTCAAGGGACTTCTTAAATTCAAAATTGGGATCGATTGGGCTGAGTATCAAATGGCTGGAGGTGAGCATGGAGGCGACTTTTTTGATGAAGAAATAACCAAAATCTTTTCTGAATATATGTAAATAAAAATTTACATGCTTTTTAAGTGTAACAACTCCTCCGATAATATCGGTTTTCATACCAATCGGAGGAGTAACACTTACATTTCCATTAAATAAAAAAAGAGCCATATTGCTATGGCTCCTCTTACGATCTATCTATGTAGAACTATTATTTCAATTCTACAGTTGCACCTGCTTCTTCAAATTTTGCTTTGATAGCTTCTGCATCTTCCTTTTTGACACCTTCTTTGACTGTCTGAGGAGCTGCATCAACCATATCCTTAGCTTCTTTGAGACCAAGTTCTGTGATTTCTCTTACAACTTTGATAACAGAGATCTTTTGTGCGCCAGCGTCTTTAAGAACAATGTCAAACATTGTTTTCTCTTCGACTTCTTCTGCTGGTGCTGCTGCTACTCCTGCTACTGCAACTGGAGCTGCGGCACTTACTCCAAACTTGTCTTCCATAACTTTGACCAAGTCTGCGAGCTCAAGCACTGTCATCTTCTCTACTATTTCCATAACTTTCTTTGCGTTCTCTGAAAGCTCTGGTAATGTTTTTGCTTCGTCTGCCATTTTTGTAGATATGTATAAATTAAATAACTAAATTATGTCCTTAAGCATCCTTTTCAGAAATGCCCTTTAGAACCATTGTTAAACCTCTGACATTGCCAGTAACGGCATTCATAAAGCCAGAGAGTGGGGCGACCATTGTGCCCAGTAACTTACCAAGTAATACTTCTCTTGAAGGAATATCTGCTAATTGCATTACTCTTTCTGCTGTTAAAAATTCACCTTCATATACACCACCTCTTGCTTCAAAAAGCTTGGTAACTTTTTGTGCTTCTTTTACTAATTTCGCAGGAGCAGTTGGATCTTCATCAAAGAATATAATTGCAGTAGGGCCATCAAACTCTTGTGTTTGTAATGGTTGCTCTGCCTCTTGTAGAGCTATTTTAAAGATACTGTTCTTAACTACTTCGTAGTTAGCTCCTACACCTTTTAACTGGATCTTAAGGCCCGTTACAGTCTTAGTATCTGTCTTTTCAGAGTTGATTAAAAGATATCCAACCTTATTTTTAAGGATTTCTTTGTATCCGTTTAGCAACTCCGTTTTTTGAGAACGTGTTTTAGACATATTTATTATTTATTAATTGAATTCACTATTTACCTCACAAGGATTTATTCTGTACCCTGTTTCTTAGGTTAATATATGGCTTGGATTATATCAGTAGAATGGGGTAGGGTCAATAGATGGGGGTAGTGCGGGGGCCTAAATGAAGTGATTTAAATAATGAGATACTCAGCTGAGTACTATCTCCTATTTAGGATACACATTCAATATATAGGCCCCCAGACTGCCGTTGTACAATTGTAAAACGACGTTCAACAAGTATAACAGTTGCTTTGAAGTTAAAGCCTAGAGCTATGCTTCCAGAGCACGTTCCTTTAAGGTTCTCATCACTTGGCGGATGAAAGTCTTCATAGGAATTACGCGCAAGGTTTGCTCCGGCCAATCTTCTTCAAAGAGTTTTCTTACCTCTTCGTTCCAATCGGGAGATGGCTTTTGTGGTGTCTGGACAACATATTTATCATATGGTTCTCCACTTGTAATAGTGCCACTTTGTAGATCTCTAATCTGTTTGTATGGAGATCTCGTTGGAAGAACTTTGAGTATTTTGAACTTCATAGGACCTGATACTATACAGCAGTACAGACCGATGCGAGTTCGAATCTTTGCCCTTTTGTTGTCATAATATTTTATATCCCGTTCTGGATCTTGAATATCTTTTTCAACTAATATAGTCCGGTGTTTATTACGGGTTTTGCTTTTTGGGGCTTGCCCGAACTGGACATCTTCTGGTGCAAAAGTGATTTCGGCATTCGCAGCCTTGGCTTTGAACAGAAAACAGGACTGTTCTTCGTTCTTACTATTACGAAATAAACATTTTGTATCTGAACACAAATCACACATGGCGGACATTGTAATTCTCCCTAATTGATATTGGATTTGAAAGGTGCAACGGGTATACTTGTTGCCTAGATATTCTATCCTATAGATATAGGATTGTAAAGATATGTTGTGATAATAGGGTGGTGCTGAGAGTGGCTAATAGGTGTTTATAAAAATAAAAGCTGATAAGCTTCTAGATTGCTTGTCAACTACTATTAGTCCACTCTCTGTCTTTTATTACTAGGATTATGATTTTGTATTACTTTATTACTAAAGTTGTGCCTTGTTTATTATTAATATGTAACCTTCAGAAGTTTACTGCTTTTGTTTTCAATACTAAAGGTTACGGTTGTGCTGTTGATTGAGGTGGTAATGTTTTTGGTATTGCATTCGCCAGGAATATATCCAGTCTTAGCAAACGGTACTCCCATAAATGTCATACTTGTTTCATCCTCAGTTACATTTTGAGTCTGAATCTTTTTGACAGCACAGGGAAGCATGGTTTTTTGTTTCTCAAAGTAGAGAATTTTGAAACCATTCCGTTCGAGAACGAGTAAATCACCGTAGTTCTTGATGATTTTATACTCATCTCCAGATATAGTGACGAAGGTGCCTTCGTTATTTGACATTTTTACGATCTCCTCAATATGTTGTAATGTTTTTTTCCTAGTAAGAGCTAAAAGACATGTATATTATACCCCATAGTGTTGATATCGTAAAGGTATACATAAACAAAAAGACCCCCTTACGGAGGTCTTTCAATTACAATATGTAATATCTACTATGCTTTAGAGTAGGCTATCTTAACACTTGCACCCATTGTAGGAGCAAGATGCATCTTCTGTAAAATCTGATCAACTGGCTTAGATAATACCTCTTCAATAGCACTAACACCTGCGTGTACATTCTCTACTAATTTAGCATCATCCATATCCAATTTACCTACATTCATATGTATAACTCCAGAGTCATCACATGCAAATGTCTGCTTACCCTTTTTGTATTCAGCAACAGCCTTAGCAACATCATCAGTAACAGTACCATTCTTAGGACTTGGCATTAATCCCTTAGGACCTAATTCTTTACCAAGAACAGCAAGCTTAGGCATGACTGCAGGAGTAGCAATAGCTACATCAAATTCAATCTTACCAGATTTGATATCCTTCATAATCTGTTCCATACCTACTAAGTCTGCACCAGCTGCTTTAGCAGCCTCATCCTTGTCAGGAGTAGCAAATACTGCAACTCTAACAACCTTGTTACCACTAGCATTAGGAAGTGAGATTGCACCTTTTATAGACTTAGGATCTCTGTCCTTAGGAACTTTAACATCAACGTGTAATTCTAATGTACCTGTAAAGCTAGAGTAGGAGAGGGACTTAACTTTCTTAACACCCTCTGCAACAGAATATGTTAACTCTCTATCTAATCCCTTTGTCGTCTTAATATATTTTTTTCCTCTTTTCATATTTGTATATCTTTTGTAATTAAAGTTCTACTTCTACACCCATCTGTTTTGCAGTACCAGCAATAATCTTTGCTGCTTGCTCTGGGTCCGAGGTATTTAAGTCTGGCATTTTTACTTCAACAATCTTCATAACCTGTTCTTTAGAAAGTTTTCCAACCTTGTCTAAGTTTGGTCTTGCTGAACCTAATTTGATGCGTAATTCTCTTCTAATCAATTCTGATGTAGGAGGAGTCTTTAATTCAAATCCAAATGTTCTGTCTTCGTAGATTGTTAAGATTACTGGTGTTAATATGCCGTCATTCTCTCTTGTCTTCTCATTAAACTGTGCACAGAAATCCTGAGCATTAATACCGTAAGGAGCAAGAGTTGGACCTATTGGAGGTGCCATGGTTGCCTTGCCTGCGGGTATAGTTATCTTAATTATTTTTTTTACTATTTTTGCCATATCAATATATATTTAACTAAAGTTTACTTACCTGTGTAAGATCTAATTCGACAGGTGCTTCTCTACCTAGGAAAGAAATGAGGACTGTGATCTTTCCTTTAGCAGTATCAATATCCTGTACACTTCCAATGAAGTCTGCAAATGCACCTTCTGTAATCTTAACTGCTTCACCAACACTGAATGATGTTTGGAATGAAGGAGTTTCGACTTCCATGAATTTTGTAATTGCTCTTACTTCTGAATCAGGAAGAGGTTTTGGATATTTTTCAGTTTTAACGAAACCTCTTACACCTTCTGTATTCTTTACCAAATCCCATGTTCTTGTATCCAATTCCATCTTTACTAATACATATCCAGGAAATATCTTCTCTTCTTTAACTTCTTGCTTACCTTTTTTAACGAAGATTTTCTTCTGGGTAGGGACTAATATATCAACAATTCTGTCTTCCATACCTGTAGCTTCAATTCTCTGCTTCAATTCTTTTTGAATACTGTTCTCATATCCAGTTCTGATGTTTAGTACATACCATTTTGCATTTGGATTTTCTTTCTTTACAGCTTCTTTAGGAGCTTTTGCTACTTTCTCTTTCACTTCTTTTTTTACTTCTACTTCTTTTGTCATTTGTTATTTAGTTAAACATTAAGAAACCAGTCTCTAATTTTGTAGAGTCCTAGGTCTAAACCAAGAATTAACAGGGTGATTATACCACATATGATTAATGTATATATGGTCATTATTACTACCTGTTTCCATGTAGGCCACTTGGTTTTCTTTAATTCACTTATTATATTTTTAATTATGTTGTTTTTCATTTTTTGTATTTCTGGCAGGCCCACCCTGATTCGAACAGGGAATAACGGTTTTGGAGACCGCTGTTTGAACCAATTGAAACTATGGGCCCGTAATTAATTCAAAGAGCGACTACTTAACCTTTGTTTCCTTGTGTTCTGTATGTTTTTGGCATACTGCACAGTACTTGTTAACTACCATTTTTTCTTTCATATTCTTTGTTTTGTAGTCAGTGTAGTTCTTGCTATCACATGTAGTACATTTCAAAGCGATGATATCTCTTTTAACTTTTGCCATTTTGTTTGGGAATCAAATTAAGAATATATATTGGGAAATATACGCGTATTATATTGGAAATTAGCATAGAGGTCAAATGGTTTGTGATATAATACCCATAGTTCTTTTACAAAATATTTCTGAGTACAGAGTACTCTAAAAATGAAAGTCTCTGGGAGGAGAATATGGCGATAGAACGTGATAAGCAAGGGAATATTAAGTGGTCCCTAGGGGATCGGTTGTTCAATATCCTTATGTTATTGCTGTTGGGATGGAGTGATTTCCTCGGCAAGTCACAAAAAGGAGTGGGAGAGAATGGATGAGATTGTTAGGATGATTATTGTATTGGTAATATTCAGCATTTTCTTTCTAATAGCTTTCGGGAGGATACCATCATGAAGAAGTACTTTTGGAAAGTAGTGGCAATTACGTTCATTATTGGCGTTCTTATTTTCTTTGCCGCGAAAGCTTACGCAGCACAATCTCTTTAGAACTCTGTACCTCCGAAGGGGCGTAATAAAATATGCCCCTTTGGTAGTACTTAAATCAATGTATTCAGAAATGTTTTGTAAATGGAGCTGAATCTGAGAGTCGAACTCAGGACCTCATTCTTACCAAGAATGTGCTCTAACCGTCTGAGCTAATTCAGCATTGGCGAAAATTATACTACATTAATCCTCATCTTTCATCTTAGTAGTTTTTACTAAGAAGAATATCCAAAGTGGTAATGTTAATATTAATATGCTCAATGTTGTAGCTGGAGCATCATACAACGTTACATCGTTTACTCTGTAGAGTAGGTGGGTAGTAAGTTGGTATATTGATGTTGGGATTATAATTACACCTACAATACTGTAAAGAATTAATGAAACAAAGGTATATCCTTTCTTTAACCATGATGTTTGAGATTTCTTTTCTAATCTATTTAACGCAAATTGATGTAAACCAAAAATCATTAGCATAGATACAAAGAATGTCGCCCCAGTTATCAACTCTTGTTTTCT
>LBSF01000031.1 GCA_000991805.1 candidate division WS6 bacterium GW2011_GWC2_36_7
TTAGATAGCAATAGCATTAAATATTTCTCTTCCCTTAATAGGGTGATGGTTAATGAGTGAAATATACCTATGAGAAGCATTGTTTGCCACGATTTCATTTATCGAGAAAAGATTCGGAATAACTTTGGCATGAATATTTGATTCGCTAAAGAAAAGCTTGGATAATCGAGAACTGAATGTAATGACTTTAGTCATTGCAAGTAAGCCATAATACTCATCAACCAATTGCTTAACTGCAGATACCTCAGAGAGCACAAGATCATCACTAAATATGAATACAAAAGGTTCCCCTTCTTTTAACCATGGCTTAGCTGCCAGTACTGGAGAACCATTACCATATGGAAGTGATTTGTTCTGTCTTACAACAGTAATATTTACTTTTCCAAACACTTCATTAAACCTTTCATATCTCTCTTCCTTACCTGTATCTTTCAAAAATGTTTCTAGATCTGGACGATTATCAAAATAGTCCTCAACAGGATAGTTGCCAAAGCTAGTAACTAATATAACATCGGTAATACCAGCATCTATACACTCTTTAACAATCTCATGGATAATTGGAACCTCCTGCATGGGAAGCATAGACTTAGGAACACTCTTACATACAGGAAGAAAACGAGTAGAGTAGCCAGCAGTAGCTATAACAGCTTTCATAAGATAATTAGTAACAAGTTAGTAGATATTGTACTATATTTCAATACAAAATATGAGGCATCTTCTTGTATTCCTCATAGATACCTTTGCAAAGCTCAGTATCTAGAGGCATTTCTGTATACCCATTAATACCATCTCCTTTTTCTTCCTCAAACCCAATATCCTTGGCATCCTCATAGTCGCATCCAAAGTACACCTTTGAGATCTTTGCCCATTTAAGAGCTGCCTTACACATAGGACAAGGTCTACCTGTTACATATAGCTCACATTCAGAAAGATCAAAATTTCTAAGTTTTTTTGATGCCAATTGTATTGCCCTAATCTCAGCATGATTAGTAGCATCCTTTCTTCTCACAACCTCGTTATGTGCTCTTGCTACAACCTTTCCATCCTTTACAATTACACACCCAAATGGACCACCATGCTTGTGGTTAATACCATATCTCGCCTCTTCAATAGCAATCTGCATAAATTCATTCATTAGAATTTTCTTTCAAAATTAATATCTTCTACCATTAACTTCTTACCAGTTCGTCCAAGATCTTGCTCATATCTACTAGCAAATTCCCTGTACTCATGTATCTTCTTAGTCCTCTCCTTAACACTTCGTTCACCAATCATACCAGGGCCACCAATACAGCCACCTGCACAAGTTAGAATATCTAAAAATCTATAATCCTTGTACATACCATCCTTGAATCCTGAAAGAACCTTCATCACATTCTCAACACCATCTGTCACAAGAATATCTTTTTCCTTAAGAATATTTTTGTAATGGAGAGTAGAGGACAAACCACCAGAAATAGGGTAAATCTTTGTATAGTCATTGTAGAATTTCTCAAAGGTCACACAATACTTTGAATCTGTAACCTTCTCAGGAATATTATGTAATTTGAATAATTCATTAAGCTCTTTAAATGTTAATGCTTCATCAATAGACCCTAACTCTTGCGCCTCATTTTTCTTTGTAATACATGGACCAACAAATACTCGCTTGTGATCTGGATAGTATTTTCTACATATCAAAGCCATCGCTCCCATAGGAGAAAGTACTGGGACAAGATTTGGAATTAATTCTGGGAATTTAACTCTAACCATATTAACTAGGGTAGGACAAGGAGAGGCTATCCACGTTTTCTTCTCACCTTTTTCAATGCTTTCCTTAAGTAGTTCATAGTATGCAATATTTACCATCTTTGCACCAAAAGTAAGTTCAACTACATCATCAAAACCAAGCTGCCTTAATCTGTACACTATCTCTGGGTATTCAAATTCAGCAGCAAAAGAGGGTGCTAACATGCATAGATATTTCTGACCTTGTACAAATTCCATATATTAAATATATCTTAAGTCGATTCGTCTGTAAAATATTTAAGATTGATATATACTAGATGTATGGAACTGCTTCAAAAACAAAATCTCAAACAAATACTGTTAAATGAAGAAATCCAACTTGGGATCATATATTCTTTGACTTTTACTATCCCATTCCTGCTCAAACAACCACAGCTACTCATAGGGAGTATCATAAACTTCATACTAATATTCTCAATATCAAAATATGGGCTTAAGAAAATTATTCCTGTACTCTTTCTTCCTTCACTAGCATCATTTCTAAATGGAGTACTCTTTGGAGTATTCACGCCATATTTACTCTACCTCATGCCTTTCATCATCCTCTCCAACCTAATACTTGTACTTACAATTAAATATGTAAAGACAAAATATTTAAATGTAGGGATAGCAGCATTACTTAAGGCATGCTTCCTGTTTTCTGCCACATATATATTGTTTCAAGCAATACATATCCCTGAGATATTTCTAACAACAATGGGATTGATACAACTGTATACAGCGATAATAGGGGGTGGATTAGCAATGATTTTTCTTAAAACAAAAGATAGGACTGATTAGAGTTTTCTCCTTACTGTTTAATTGCTTTCTTAAATAATTCCGCACAATATATAACCATCTTCATTTCAGTTTTCAATGTCTCAACAGAGATATTTGACTCTTCCATATTAATGGTCTCTGGTGAACTATTTGTCCTTACAAATAGCCATAGCTTGTCTGTAACTAATCCTGAAACAATAGCTTTAGATTGAAACTGAGAAATCATATCCTGTTTTGACACAAAGGAAAATACAGATTCTCCATTCTCAAACACATGTTTAGGATGAGTATGTAGATTAAAAATGTATTGTATCGATACCTTCCTAGGAGCATCCTTGTAATATACATCCTTACGCTTGTATATACTTCCATCCATATATACTTCCTTTCTAAAATATCCTTTCCTTGTTGGATGCTGTACATACTTAACTGAAATATTGTGATTAGAGGTAACGGAGCTTTCCTGTCCCTTCATCACAGATGTAAATATCAATTCACCATCAACCATAAATATTGAGATTTCCCTCTCTAATCCATCACCTAAAGTCATCTTGTGAATTGAAACTACTTCCTTCCAAAAAGATTCTGGCAATGATATTGCCTGTGGGAGATTGTATTCAAATGGAAATAGTCCATCTTCCTTTAATCTATTTACCTTCTTGTAAAATTCTAAAAACGATATACTTGGAATTCTATTGTCTGTAAACAGTTCTTTGAAAAATTGAAACATACTAATATCAATATTTAACCTTAAGTTGATATATTCTACCATTTAAAATACCCACTTTAGTATGGTCTGTAACTGTTAAGTAAATTGATATACAATATTAAATAAATTCACTGGAATATATTCCATGGAAGAAGTAACACAACAGGTTGATCAACAACCTGAGCAATCAGTAGTAGTACAACCACAAGAGCAACCAAAGAAAAAAGGTCACGGTTGTTTAATAGCTTTCCTCATATTTCTTTTCCTCATTCTCGGCTTAAGTGGAGCTGCATATTGGGGCTACAAAATCATAACCAATGGGTTAGTTAAGCAAATTGATCTTAAGGTTGCATATACTCATCAGGATTTTGTCGACGGTATGAAGCAGTCAGGATTAACGGTAGAGGATCCTCTTCAATTGTGCTTGGACTGTACATATCCTACATTTAGTGATCCACAAGAGATAGAGGTTGATGTTACAAATGCTCAGGCGAGTGCATGGGTAGACTATGTTAACCAAAATCTGTCATATGGCAAACTAGAGAATACTCAAATTAAGTTTACTAACAACAAGGCTGAGATTTCTACACTTTTTACGTTCCAGGGTAAGACATTCCCAGTATATGCGTTTGGGAATATATCTAAGGCTACATCTACAAGTATTGCTGCAGATATTCAGGATGTAAAAGTTGGAGGGTTGAGTTTGCCTTCAAATATTAAGGGAATGGTTCAGAATGTGTTAGTTAATCTTGCAAATGAGAAGCTTGGAGCTATGGGAGAGACACTTGATATTGAAGAGATAGGGTTAACTAATAGCGGATTACATTTTAAGGGATTATTCCCAACGAAAGGAGAATAGCTATGAAGAATACTACTGCCATATTCGTGTTTTTAGGTCTAATATTTGTTGGTGTGATTATTTTTGCTTTCATATATCTTCCTAAGATGGTTGAAGCAAATGGTATTGGTTACAAGAATATTACATTGGAGTTACCTGTAGATATGACTAATATGAGGTACTACGACAAGGGTGTTACTTCTTTTTGTGTTAACAATGATAATGGTATAGGGATTGAGGTTAAGGAAAATGCTCCTGTGTTAGCTCCTGTCTCCGGAGTTATAACCGATATATACGAGGGTCCTAATCGTGTGGTTATACAGCCTGAAACTAATGTTCTGGTATCTGTTAGTCCTTTGGTTAGGCTTAATGTGATTGTTGGAGATTTTGTTAATGCTGGTGATGTTTTGGGGTATTCAGAGGGTTCTGATATTCATTTCATACTTGATAATCAAAAGAATGGTAGATATGAGTGCCCTTTTTTGTATTTAGATGATAGTGGAAAGAATACTCTTTTGGAGGGCTTAAAACTAACTACAGAGAGTACAGGGAGGATATGTGAGTGTGATGTGATGAAGTATTAAGAAACACAACCTGCACATACTTTCCACTTAGGAAATACCAATAATGGTAGATTGTATGTACAGGCCGGGTGGATAGAAGAGAATCAATTCTGCTAGAAAAGAGGAAATCTTTTAGTTTGCAAAATTGCTGATTTAGATTCTCAATCCATCCAATACATTTAAAGCACTGTACCTATAAAATGGGATCAGCTCCGGATAAATGCATTTGTAGAGAAATTTACCTCTCAATACCACTAATGGTGAATTGGTATATTCTCTACTTAAGAAAGCAAGCCTCCTTAGGGGACCGTAGTTCATGGCGTATAAACTACCTTGCTTTTCGACAATAATCAAATTTGTAATGAACGTTAATCAAGCAAACAAGATTATACGTTACTATAGGCGGTATTTCAAGGAGATTGTGGAGCTCAAGAACTGGGGGAATATAACCTAAAAGGCATATATGTCATAGAAATTAATCTATGGCTCTCCCGCAGTTCTTGTTATTTTTTTGACCCTTCAGAGTCGGATAGCCCTAAAGGGTCTCGGAGGAAAACGTGATGATAGAGGAAGAGAAGGTAAAGGGGAGAAGAACAGAGGAAAAACCCTTCCCATATATGAGATTCTCAGGCTCATGTACCAAGTATCATCAAGCAATATGTTAAATAACACTAAAGTATATATTATAAGTCAGGGGTAATACAATATAGAGAAATGGAATAAGATAGGGTATAATACTTTTCGATATGGTGGGTATAGCTCAATTGGTTAGAGCATTGGTTTGTGGAACCAAGGGTTACGGGTTCAAGTCCCGTTATCCACCCCATATTGAAATTTTAGCAATTCGTAACTTCTAAATGGCTCTTTAAGGTCGTAGGCTAGCACCTTTTTACCCCCTACATAAATGTTCAGGAAGACCATTTTGACAAGTTCATCAATTAAATAGGGGTCTTCAGTATTTTGTAGTACTGTAACAGCATTCTTAAAGAAGTTCACAAAACGCTCATAGCTTGGTATTTCAATCTCCATATTTATTTTTGCTTCTGCAATAGATTCCTCAAGCGATTTAATCTCGACATTCGTATCTCTAATTTTGTAAAGAACAGCCTTTAGTTTATCTGTTAAGATAGCAGTTGAGTCTTCCTTGGCAATTTCATCTTCAAGCTTTTGTTCTATGTTCTCTTGTTTCGTTTTGTTAGCCTTCAAGGTGCTTAATTTCTTTTCTAAATCAAATATTGATTCATATCTCTGTTTTTTTAGAACTTTTATAGAGTCATTATATAATTTCTCATCTACATTCAATTTTGAGGATAAGAATTCAACTGTACTTTCTACGAGAACCTTCGCTCGTATGCTATTTACTTTCTTGTCCTTTTTCTTCAATGTAGCTTTGCATTCATTATTTCCACAAGCAATGTAGAGATACTTTTCTCCAGAGGCACTAGTACTTCTTCCAGGAATCATATAGCTATTGCAATCGGCACATTTCACAAGGTCTCTAAAGGGCAAGAAATCAGAAGTTGTATGCCATGATACTTTACTCACCTTCATCTTTCTGATGCTTAGAAAGTCCACTACAGAGACTTGAGGAATGAATTCAGGGTCTGCCTTAAGTAAATCTACTGCAATATCCCCAAATGAATAAAAACCAGCATAAAATGGGTCTTTCAGATAGTTTGAGAGAGAGTTCTGTTTGAAATTTAACTCCTTGTATTTCTCTAAGATCTGTTTATATGAATATCCATGTAGAATATCTTTCCATAACTGAACATAGAGAGGGTGGGTATCATCAGGACGATAATAATCTTTTCTGTTTTTATAATATCCTTTTTTAGCACTACCACAATACTTTCCTTCCTTAACTTTCTTTTTAATACCTCGCTTTGTATCATCGGAAAGCTTATCAGAGAATTCTTTAGCCATGGCAAATAAGATACTAAGAGTCATTTTGCCAGCTGCATCATTATTGAAAGTAAATGAAACAAATTTTAAATCAAAAAGAATATCATTATCCAACATATCTAATATTTCTCCTGATTCTTTCATATT
>LBSF01000032.1 GCA_000991805.1 candidate division WS6 bacterium GW2011_GWC2_36_7
TGTTTTTCCTCTACAATATCTTGAAATTGAGAAAGAGAGTAAATATTCTTAGCATAAACCAACAAATAATCTTTGCTAGGAGCAAAGAAATTACCTCTAAAAGAAGTTGTTTTTGATACTCGTGTAATATTAGCAATAAAGTTTTCCTCCCCGAAAATTTCATCCATTAATTTTTTGAAATTGTATACCTCGCTATCATTGATACTAACAAAGGTAACTCCATCATCTTTTAATAAATTTCTAGCTATTAGAAGTCTCGGATAAATCATATTTAACCAATTACTATGGTATCTACCTTGTGATTCTGTATTAGTATCTAGTTTTACACCATCTTGTGTAGTCCCAGATTTTTCCCAATATGCTTGCTTTGTATCTGAGAAATTATCAGTATATATAAAATCATTCCCCGTATTATATGGCGGATCAATATAAATACATTTGATCTTTCCCTGATATGATTTTTGTAAAAGCTTTAAAACTTCTAGATTATCTCCTTCAATTATTAGATTCTCTGTTTTATCAAAATCAATGCTCCTATCTTTGTCTGGCTTTAACATAGCTCTTGAAGTTGTAAATGCATTTCTTTTTGCAGACATCTTACCAGCCCAGTTAAATTCATACTTCCCTTCCGAGGATGAAGCAAACTGTTTTAAAAAGCTTTGAAGTTCATCTTCATTTAAATTCCCTTCATCACTAAATAACGCAGGATATATTGCTTTTAATTGTTCAATCTTCTCTTTATAAATATCTTCTGACTGTTTTGCCACTTTATTCATATTTTTATCAATTAACTTAGATTTGTTTTGCTTTTTAAGCTATTTAGATTCTTAATAGGTGCCATATACTTCTCAAAGCCAATAGCTTCGAAATGTTTAACAGCACACTCAATCTTCATCTTTTCTTCTTCCTTAAGCTCATTCCATTCATCAGTCCCTTTGGTTTCAACAACAAAGTAATATTTTGTTTCTCCACCCTTTTCTAGATCTTTCTTTTCCATTATCAATGCAAAGTCAGGATTATATGTACCTATTGGAGTATTAATCTTATACCACTTTGGAAGCTTCACAAACGCCTTAACTTTGTTTTCTTGGTCTATATCTAGCACAAAGTCCTTTTCTATATTTGAGTCGTATTCGACCGCATCATAGACCCCCTTGTGTGCTGAAACTACATCATTGTAGGTCTGAGGATCAAATTTTTCAAAGTCTTCAATAGGGAATTCCTCATTAGTCGGTTTGTAACTAATTACTCTCACCATTTCATTATTTAGAACTTTCTTTATTTGTTTTACAGCATCGGTTAAATATACGATAGGATTTCTTGTTAACATATTTGAATTAGAGATTTTGCTTAATATTTCAATGACTGTCTTAATACTTAGAGATGTTTGTTCTGATATTTGATCAATTAAATCAATATTTGCTACAGAACTCTTCGCTTTTGTGGAAGTTTCTCCCTTAGAAAGTATGTTTTCGTTTATATCTTGTAATTCACTCAGACTTTTAATTTGAATTGCTTGAGTTTGAATGATTTGTTCTCTAACAACTATTGAATTGAGTTCATCTACACACTTATCAACTAATTCCTGCTCTCTAAATGAGACCATATACTTAGTTTTCTTTTGTATCTTTTTCCATAGATTTTGGAAATCATCACTATTTAAAATATCTCTGTTAATTCCAATTTTATTTGCACCTTTCTTAGCATTTCGTACTTTGGTTTGCCTTGCATCACCTGTCTCTTCAATAATTTCATCTTGATATTGTGTAACAAATGCGTGATAACTTTCATTTGGTATTACTGTGAGAAGATTTATTTCTTGTCCTTCAGTAACTGTATCCAGATCTCTGTATCTTTCTCCTGTTTTATCAACACAAATTCTCAGGCCCCTACCAATCTCTTGTCTTTTTTTTGCTTCACTATGTGATTCATTGAGGGTACAAATCTGGAATACATTTGGGTTATCCCAACCAACACCAAGTGCTGAATGAGAGAATATGAATTCTAATGGTTCTTCCAATGAAAGAAGTCTTTCTTTATCTTTCATAATGAGATTATAAATCTCTTTATTCTTTTGCATTGAGTTCACATTATCTGTGTATTCATCTGATCTAGTTTTAGCAAAATATCCATTATGTACTTGATCTATATTCAATGGCTCTTTCCCATACTTTTCTTTATATTCTTGAATGAAAAGTTCTACAAATAGTTTTCTAATTATTCCTTCTGGGAATACATAATTTGCGACACGATCTATAAAAAAGAGTGATAGTACCTTGATTCCAAGATCTTTGTATTGTTCTTTCTTCTGGAAATGCCTTCTTATTGTCCATCTTATTTGTTCTCTAAAAATTGATTCCTTATCCCATCCATGTTTAGAGCCTTTTGTTAGTTCTATCCCATTACTGAACTTAATTTTTTCAGTACTGTCCATTAAATCTTTATATATTCTTTCAATTATCCAACCTTTGTACGCAGGATTTTTTGTTTTTTCTTCTAAATCATCGAGCTCTTTAAATAACCCTGTCTTCGTTTTGAAATCTATGCCAACTTTATAATTGAGTTGTAATTTTGCTTCTGGTTTTGCAGATGTGAGTTTTATTTCCATAAACTCGATCTCAACATTACTTTGAGTATTTTCTTCGTGGATAGAGTAAACCTCTATCTTCTTTACTAAGCCTTGGTTATAAGCTTCATAAGGAGTAAGTCTATAAACAAGGTTGATTGGCTTCTTATGGGTCGCTGAGTATCTTAATTTGAATAATGGATCTAATTGATCGAATCTCTTTTCCATATTTTTGCTGTCCATACCCTCTTGAGGTTCGTCCATTATGACAACAGGTCTTACGGATCTTATTAAATCAATCAATTTTGCACCGTTATTTGCATCTCTTTCTTGGTTGATAATATTGTCATCTGCATTGAATGCTTGGACATTTATTACCATTACTTGAAGTGTATTCCCATATGCAAAGTGTCTAACTCTCGTTGTTTTCTTACTGTCGTATTCAAAGTATTGAATTTTTTCATTGTAGAGATCATTGAAATGATCTTTTGTCATATCCAATGTTTTCATAACACCTTCTTTTACCGCGATACTCGGGACTACAATTAAAAATTTTGTTAAGCCATAGCTTCTGTATAGTTCTAAAATGGTACGAAGATAGATATATGTTTTCCCTGTACCAGTTTCCATTTCAACAGAGAAATCCAATAGCTCAGAATTTCTAGCTTGCTTGCTTTCGTCGATGAGGCTATCAAAAGCTATATTGTCATAGTTCTTAAATACACTTTCTTGGGTAATCTTTAAAATATTAGGGGATACTTCTTGAGATATTCTATCTTCAGGTCTTATATATGGGGCACCTTCAAATAACTTTACTACTGAGTCTATTGCTTCTTTCTGGTACTGTAGGTTAGCTTCAAACTTAAGTTTCATTTTTCTACATTAGGTAAATATTTATCTATTATATCTTCCAAAGGACAACTTTGAAAGCTGTTTGTCTATTATTTAATGTGTTTGTATCAAAATTATATAATATAGATGTGGAGTGAAGAGTCAGAAGAAAGGAGGATAGATATATGGCAGACAGAAGAACAGGCGGTGTTCCACATGTTCCCGATGAGGGCGGTGGAAAACAACCAAGAGCTAGAACCCAAAAAGGAAACTGGCGAAAAACTAGAAGCGATAAAGGGAAAAAGAGAAAGTAAACTAATATACTAAATTGACGTATATTTAAAACAAAATAGTATTCACTCCACATTGCAGTTTAAATGCAAATCTATGAAGCTTGATTAGGCATATTCTTATTCTCTCCACCCTTCTGTTCTTTTTTCTTCTTCTTACTTGTATACCCCAATACCTTCTTTAAAGAATATAAATCTAATATATATTTGGTATACCCCTTTAATAATGTACTAAACCTCTTGTTAGCAGCAATAATCTTTTCTAATTTGTTATTCTTCTCTAAATATTCAATTAAACATAGGAAATCCCCATCCCCTGTACAAATAATAGCGGAATCATAATTAGGATATTCAATCATAGTATGTAATACCATCTCAGCATCAACATTACCCTTGTAAGTAGTAACCTCATCCTTAGTAACAGCCAAAACCTTCTTGTATACCACTATGAACCCCTCCTTAGTTAATCTAGTGTATAGTTCTTCATTAGTATCAATATACCCAATGAATAGGTATGCCTTCTCTACACCAAATGTATTCCTTAGATATTCCCTAAACTTACCCCAATCCATATTCCATCTCTTAGCAAATACACCCATATTGATATTCTGACTATCTATGAATGCATATATTTTCTTTTTGTTTTCCATATATTCCATTATATACCCTTTAGGGGATTAAACCTAAGGATGGATATTATATTAGCCCTATAGTATAATATGCGTGTTAGTGATCTTTTACAATCAGTGGAACCTCCGGGTTGTATCTTACAAAGAGCATATTTAAACCCATATGTTGTTTGTAAGATATTAACCAATATATATTCACGAAATATATCTTAGGAGGATATATGTATCCAACACAGTTCGACGATAGCTTTAAACTCGCTGACCTTTTTCTAGGTGCAGCAAATCACCCAACATTTGTCTCTTTTATTGAGGCAGACTTATCTGGTCGAGATGTACTTTGTGCTCTCACAAACTGGGCCGGCGGAGTAAATGAAACTTCCAGAGCACCAATGTTTGGCCCTTGGAAGGCTTACAGCCTTCTGGCTCGTGGAGCAAAGATAGGAGTTACAACAACCCCTATTTACGAATTCAAGGAAGGATGTCAGTTACCTGGTGGAGTACGTGAAGATTCATTCATAACATCATGCTCCGCATGGGAAAATCCAAAAATCGATCTTATGCTCGCCCTACTCCTGCAATGGAGTTTAAAAAACGAGGTAAGATTCCATCATGTTGGATATCGATTCATCAACGACGAAGAAGGGGAAAACGCTCTAAAAGCGGCAATGGATAAACAAAGTAATACTGCAAGACTCTTACACGCTTCAGACCATGATCGCTATTTAGTCGAAGTCCCAACTTCAAAATCTCAAAACAAAAGATATTGGAAGGAATTCCAAAAGTGGTCAACACCACAGAAGAGTAACGGGCTCCATTGGGATTTCGCAACAACAGATCCTGAACGGATGATCGAATACATTGGGAAATATTCCGGTTTGCAAGTTGAAACTTGGAAAAGAGAAAAGGGATCTCCCAGTGCCTTAGTCCATGCTTTTGATAAAGACGGAAGAGATATTGCTATCCATGCAAGATCGGAATGGACATTCATATAACATATTTCCACTGATTAGCTAAGGAGACGTATATCGTTTTCATACATACGTTTCCTTAGCAACATCAGCCTCTATCATAAATATCCAATGCATTGCATAACAACTTATAGTATAATCTATTGTTCTTTAACAAGTCAGTAGTATGCATCTAGGTGTGTTGCTAAAAGAAGATTATGTCTTTTGTTAGCAACACATTCTAAATTATGGAGGAAATATGATAGACAATGTATTAACATCTTGGAATATTCTGGAAATAATCGCAAAACTTTCTAGGAGAAAGATCGACTTATTAAGAGTCGAATACCGAAATTCCAATATTGTTCGATCTCGTATCGCTTTCTTAGGAGATCGAGAAATTCGACCACGCTTTGTTCCAGCGGTTGAAAAAAATACAAAAGATCTTTTGTATAACGTAAATGATGATACTTTCATCATGAACTCGTCAAGTAAAGAGTCACAAGAATTTAATGCTCTTCTTTTTTGTGTATTCTATCTTACTATGGAGCCGGCTTTCCTTAAGCACATCGTTATCGTGCATCAAAACCAGGAAGCCCAGGAAAGAGCAAAGATAGAAGATAATAAAATAGCTGGCATAGAATTTGACGAATTCTCAACATGCAAGATTGAAACTTTTTCTTTCAGTCATCTAATTTCTGAGATTCCAGGAATTCAAGTTCGACTTGGCGGATTGCCTAATGTCAAAGATTCATTAACAAATGTTCTGGCTATTTAAACCAGTTTCAGACATATGTTCCGTATTTAAGTTCAAATTGTCCCTTGCCTCGCAATGAAAACCTCGACAGTATCCCAAAAACTCCAAACAATGACACCTGCCTGGACTATATTGAACGCTTCCCGATGTGCAGAATTCAGACGGAGTCTCTGCCACCAAGCTGGAGTTATGAATGCAATAATTTTATTTACAACAAGATTAACTACCCTTCTTGCGTAGATACTCACAAAAACGATAGTGATTTTTATTTGGGTGAATGGAGAGTTTACTTGAGGTATTCTGAAAGTATTTGGAAACAAAGCCGTGAAGAAATTGTCCTTTACGACGAACTTGGCAAAAAAGTCAGCACTCTTAAATATTAATAATCCTGGAAATAATAATGCCGAAAGCTACGGAAACGTTTAGAGATTCTTTTTTACCCATCATTTTTATCTCCGCCACAATATCGCTCAAAGCTAAAATCTTGGAATCTACCCCAGAAACTTCATTCCCCACAATAAACAAAACCGGATATCTCACTTTCACTTTTTTGTAGTCAATAGAATTTTTACTTTGTTCAAAAGAAATGACATGGTATTTTTCTCTCTTTAGTTTTTTTATTAAATTTACCGGAGATTTCACACGTTCCCAGACAACAAT
>LBSF01000033.1 GCA_000991805.1 candidate division WS6 bacterium GW2011_GWC2_36_7
AACAAGAACCTAACTATTGAAAATTTTAAGGACGCTATAGAAAAAGAGCTTAGCAAGCTCATTTACAAGAAGACCGAAAGAGAACCAATTATCCTCACAGTGGTTATCTAATCCCTTAAATGTGCTATACTTTCGTATGCTAAACTTGCCTTTTTTAAGAAACTTTTCTGAAAACAATTCCTTGTTAGATTCTAACAAAAACGTAATTGCGTTAGATATTGGTACTGAGAAATTAAAGAGCCTTCTGTTCTCAATGGATAGCACTGGCATCAATATTAAAAAGATTTCTCGTATTGAGCAACAGCAGAATGCAATGCGAAGTGGAATAATCACCAACCTCGATACTGTATTGGACAACTGTCGACTTTCCATCTCTGAACTAACAAGTAGGCTCTCAGATGAGGACATGCCTAAGCATGTAGTAATGGGTATCGCAGGAGAATATATTCAAGGTGTATCCATCGTCATCAACTATCAAAGAGAAGAGAATTTTGACAAAGAGGTAACTGCAAAGGAACAGGAAAATATCATAAAGCAAATAAAGGAGAAAATCGAAGTAAATGGAAAAGAAGATTTGGGTGCTAGAACAGGATTACAAAACGATGACATAGAGATATTGCACATAACTAAGACAGGATTGGAAATAGGGGGGATGCCCGTCGATTCCCTAGTAGGGTACAAGGGGAGAGAAGTTAAGCTTAACTTCTACGCTTCCTTTGCACCAAAGACATATGTCGAAGCACTCAGAAAAGTAGCTCAGGAATTAAATCTAAATATTCTAGGTATCGTTTCTCAACCTTTTGCCGTAGCACGAGCATTCAATGGTTCTACTAACAAAGACTTCTCTGCCATATTCATAGATATTGGAGGTGGAACCTCTGATATTGCCGTAGTTGAGAAAGGCAATATCGTAGAAACCAAGATGTTTGCCTTTGGAGGACGGACCTTTACCAAAGAGATCGTAAATACTCTTTCCTTAGACTATCGCCATGCTGAACAAAGAAAAATTAAATATTCCGACAAAGACCTTACAAAAGAACTTGCTCGAGAAGTACAGAAAGTGGTATATCCCGTTGCCAATCTTTGGATGAAAACCTTAAAAACAGCATTTTACAGTTGCGACGACATCGATACATTCCCAGGACAAATATATCTTTGTGGAGGCGGTGCCTTACTACCCGAAATCAAAGAGGTCATGCTTGAATTCCCATGGAAGAAATATCTTCCATTCCCAGTTGTACCAAGGATAGAATATTTCACTCCACAGAAGCTTGATAATATAGTAGACTTGAGTGGCGATCTAAAATATGTATTTGATATTACTCCTGCCGCCTTAGCAAAATTTGCATATGATAATGAGGTAAATAGATTTAAAAAGATACCAACCTAATGGAAGAAAACGAGAAAATAACTAAAATTGTAGTAGGCCGGGAAGACGAATTAACCGATGTAGTTAGCGGGATATTAAATGCGAAGACAGATAGGATAATCCTAACATTTGCTGAAGAATCAGACATTTTAATTAGTTCCATCAATCTCTCTGTCATTAAAGAAACTGCCGAAGAAGAGGGAAAGGTTCTTGTCTGTCAAATTATTAAAAACCCTACTGGACAAAGAAATTCAAAAATCGCGGGCATAACTACAATAGATACGCCCAACAATCCAACTGAGGATGTCTGGGAAAAGGCACAAACTCCAGAACCTGTCGCAAAATCTCCTGTTGTAGAGAAATCTGAAGCAAAGCTCGAGGAAAAATCTACAACTTCAGAAAGTTCAAATTCTAAAAGCTCAAGCTTTGAAACTAGAATAAATGAAGCCATCCAGAAGAGTAGAACTGATATTGAGAAGAAAAAAGATGTTAAGACTATACATCAAGATGGAATCATCATCTCCGTAGGGGAGGATCTACCATCCGAAGAAAATGACACTTCCGAAGTAAAGCCAAATCTTTCTAATCTTGATTTCAAAGATGTTCTAAAAACAGAGCAATCACATAAAGATAGAAAACCTCTTTTCAGTTTCTTACAATTCCTTAGTCCTAAGACAAAATCTTCGCCTTCTAATACTATTTCGACCCAGGCTCCATTGACAAGAAAATTCAAAAAGTTGCTTCCAATTCTCTTAATCTCTGTAGTATTCATAACTGCGCTAGTACTTGTTGTATACTTGAATACGGTTCCCTTTGTAAAAGTAAGGGTATTTGTAAAAGCCCAAGAGGTAAGCATTGAAAGGACATTTACAGGAGACGCAAATATTAAAGAAATTGATTTTGAGGCACTTAAAATTCCAATTAAGACAGAATCGGTAGAAGAAGCCCGATCGACATCAATAACTGCAACGGGGAGAGCATTTAAAGGGGAGAAGTCCGCTGGTGCCGTTACTCTTACACATCCAAATCCTTCTGGAACATGTACGGCTCTTTCACTTCCTGCAGGACAGGTAGTTATTTCTGCAGATGGAAAGACATACTCATTAGACAGCGCAATCTCGCTAGAGTGTGATAGTTTCCTCACTACCCCTGTACACGCAACGGATATTGGAGAGGAATATAATACACCAAGTTCATATTTCACTGTACAAAACTATTCTAGTACTGAGGTATTTGGATACAGATCAGGGACCTTTACTGGTGGCTCTAAGACTGAATATACTGTGCTCTCTCTTTCTGATGTAAATACCGCAAGTGATGAACTAAAGACTTCTTCAATTAGTGAAGCCGAAAAGGCTTTACAAGAGAAACAGGGTGAGTGGGCCTTAATTACAGATAGCGTAAAAAGTGAGATTAAAAAAGATAGTCTCAAGACAGATGTAGCAATAGGGGCAGAAGCCACACAAGCGAATCTTTCTTTGACAGTCACAAGCTCTGGAACCTACTACTACAGTAATGGCTTTGATGCTGGTGTTGCTACTCTTTTGACAACTGAGGCGCAAACTAAGAATCTTTTCCAAACTGATCAGAATTTAGATCTTACATTAGGAGAGGATATCCAAAAGGATGTTTCTGTAGTACAGAAAACCGATAACTCTGTTTTGATCAAACTAATTGCCAGTGGTTCTGTACAGCCAAAAATAGATAAAACAGAGATTGTAAATACTCTAAAGGGTAAGAAGTGGAAAGAGGGGACTACATATTTAGATGGTTTGAAATATTCGGATAAGGCTACCATGTATGAATTCAATCCTGTGAACTTCCCACAGTCTCTTTACTACTTCCCAAAGAGACAGGGTGGTATTCTTGTTGAGATAGTAGATATATAAAAATAAGGTTCTTTGTGATAAAATACCCCAAGAATATGTACCTGTAGCTCAATTGGATAGAGCAATTGCCTTCTAAGCAGTAGGTCGTCGGTTCGAATCCGGCCAGGTACGCCATAGTTTCTAGGAGAGATGCCTGAGTGGTCGAAAGGAAACGCTTGGAAAGCGTTCGTACGAGTAATCGTACCGTGGGTTCGAATCCCTCTCTCTCCGCCAGACTATTTCAACAATAGTAAGAAGAGGATTCCTCCAATAATCATTCCCTGTGGTAAGCTAAACAAATAATGATCAAAACATCCAATAACAACCAGTGTTAATATCACCAACCATTTAAACCAATTCATCTTAGAAACATTACTAACTAAAACCTTCCCTAACAACAGAACATAAAGTAGGGAACCAACAATCCCCAACTCAGCAATCATCAACAACAACACATTATGTACAGGCTGTATTAACAACACACCATTAACCGTACTAGGAATATTATTCTCCATCCCTTTTGTAAAATTTCCCAACCCAGTACCAAACATTAAGTTATTCTTCATCACACCCAAACCACTCTTCATTAAATTAATCCTGTCCGTCCAACTTGTATCATTTCCTGATATTAAATTAGTAAACCTTTCCACTAGGAGGAGAGGAGTAAAGGAAAAGAGTTTTCCTTTGATCAATTTGTATACCAATGTTACAAAAACAATCCCCAATACAAGCAATATTACAATCCTAGAAAACGTCAATGTTACAAATATACAACTCAATATAATCAAGAGAATGGAAAGTTTTTTGTAAAAACCTTCAGATTTAGAAAACAAAAATAATCCCAAAAGAACATTCATTACAAAATATCCCCCTAAAACATTAGGATGTGGGAAAGTACCATATGCCCTTAGAAATACCTCACTATTCAAGGTCACGAAACTAGAACCCTGCATACCACTAACCACTTGAGATTCTCCTAACATAGAAAGACCAAGTGAAGAGCCGCCTATGAACTGCATAGTACCTAGCACTCCCTGTATAAGCACAGAAGCTACAGAAATCCATAGAATGCATTTGTAGATATTCGAATGTTTCTGTGTCTTTAAATAGTCAATAAGGAAGAGTAGAGAGATAGAGCCTAAAACCAATCGTCCTCCATTAACTAAAGAATTAAGATCTAATCTAAATGCGCTCTGTAAAAGAAGAAATAGTCCTAAAGGTATCAAATATATCAGGAATTTATGTAGTATCACCTGCATATGCTTCCGACCATATTCATATATATATGAAGCAATTAAAAGCACCAATCCTAGGTCCAATATTGAAATAGTTGGTACAAGATAGTTAGTATAGATACCACTTACATATGGATCTGTATTAAAAAATAGAACATGGGTAGGTAGCTGATAGGTTAAGTTGAATGGGAGGGTAATTAATATATACAAGATACTAGAAAGTACAACGCTTTTTGTTTTAATACTAACCACTAGCCAGATTATTAATGAAAGGAGAAGAACAACCGATCTAAGGACATTCTCTTGCATCAAAAAGAGTAGGGGTACAGTCAACAAAACAAAAATTCCAAGTTGAAACCAATACTGTTTTAGAAATTTTCGTATATCCATTAGCTAATTCTATCAACAGAAAGAACTATTTAACAGCTGGAAGTATGACAATATATCTATCCATACCCTCACCACGACTCTCAGTTGTAATATCATCGAATTTCTCCAATGCAATATGTACAATTCTTCTGTCAGATGGCTTCATAGGAGGAAGAGCAACCTCATCACCCATGATTCTTACATCATCAGCCTTCTGTAGTGCTAATTCTTCAAGCTGCTTATCCTTTTCTAATCTATATCCACCAACATCGACAAAAACCTTAAATGGGGTATCTTCTGAGATCTTTCTGCCAAGAATAATTTGAGTCATGAACTGAAGAGAATCTAAATGTCTTCCTCTATTACCAATCATATAACCTAGATCCTCACCATTGAATGCAATCTTGATATATTTAGTATTTTCATCCCCATCTTCTACTTTACACTCCTTAGTACACTCAACACCTAATAACTCACAGAGCTTATCTACTTCCTCGTTAACAATTTTAAGAATTTCGCTATCTTTCATAACATTAAAATATATTTAATTTATTTCTCAAAATAACGGGGTAGAGTTATTTAGATTTCTTAAAGTATTTAGTATATAGGTTTTGCACGCCTTTCTTTGTTTTGTCCCAATCCAATATCCAGTACTGTGCTACTAACATTAATGACTGAGCTATCCAATATATACTCAATGCCGAAGATGCGCTTACCGCAATGAAAATAGTAGAGAGAGGTAATATCAAATTCATAGACTTTGTCATGTTTCCTTGAAGGGCTTCGGGTGACATTGGTTCTCCCTTCTTTCTTTCTTTCTTCTTCTCTGGAACTACACTTGTAGGATTTTGCATTTTCATTGTAAAGATCGTAGTGACATACTGTGAACCACCTACGAGAAGTGCAAGGATTAAGTAAGAGATAGCCTGCATTGAAAACTTCCCAAACTCAGCTCCAACAGTAGAGTAGGACTTGGTTAAATCCCAGAAAAGGAATTTTGTGTTAATTGCGAAGTCAGATGCAGAGGTAAACCATGTTTGAATAAAAGGATATACTCCATCTAGTTTATTGTCTGTAAGATTTCTAATAACGACAATCAAAGCAGAAAGCACGACCAATTGAGGAATCATTGTTACTAGACAACCAAGAGGATTGTATCCAACTTTTTTGTAAAGTTTTGTTTGCTCTTCGGAAAGCTTCTGTGGATTACTACCATATTTCTTTTTTAATTCATCTAACTGAGGCTTTAACCCAGCCATTTTTCTGGTCATCTCAGTCTGCCTCTTCATGAGAGGAATTAATATTAACCTTGTTAATATCGCAATTAGTAAAATTGCGATTCCAAGATTATCCCCACACAAATGATAAAAAACCAATGTGAGGTTAAGGAGAGGGTAGGTAAATATGGTGTTCCAAATTGTTGTTAGCATAGTATTTATACTGTATTTAAAGTGAAAGTAACTTCCGATTATATACAATTCCACTCCATTTGGCTACGGTACTGGGTCGTATTGTCCCGGCTGAGCATTTGGTGTACATCGAGCTACTCTTTGAATTGCCATCTTAGTTCCTTTGAATGCCCCATACTTATCTATAGCTTGATATCCGTATTCAGAACAAGATGGAGCAAATTTACATGGTCGATTGTTAGGGAAAAGTTCCCCCATATATCCATGATCATAGGAGAGGGTCTTTTGGTAGATACGTATTAAGAAGAGAAGAATATACTTCATTACTTAATCGCATTCTTAAACTGAGTAATTACATCTGCCTTCAATATTTTGTACGTAGAATTTGAATA
>LBSF01000034.1 GCA_000991805.1 candidate division WS6 bacterium GW2011_GWC2_36_7
ATTGTTGATTTAGTTGCGAATATCTTTCTATCGGAAAAACAGATTTTAAGGAATAAAGGGGAGGGCTTTATTAAGTTGTTGAACTTCGAGCAAGAGCTTTCTGATATATGTAGTAAGACATTGAACTATATATGTCAAAATACCTCAGCAAACAAGGCCCAGATCTATCTCTATGACTCTGTAAATACAAAGTCTTACTGTTTTACAAATGGCGATTGGAAGATTGAGAATTTAGATAAAATTTTTGCAGAAATACCTGTATATTGGAATAAAAAAACTACAGCAGAGGGAAAATTTGAGGCTTTGTCGAGATCAGAGCTTGAGTACTTGAGTAACAAGGATGCTGTAGAGTATCGAGAATATTCGAACCTTTTGTACCTCTTAGAGCTATCGAAGATTCAGATAGCTTACCCAATAGTTTCGGGGAATGAATTGATAGGAGTTCTCTTCATACAGGATTTAGCCAACAATCAAATGTACAAAATCGATGAGCTTGATCTTTGGGATCGTATATATAGCCAATTCCATATTTCTGTTAATAAAGCGTTGCTATATCAGCAGCTTCAATCGTTGAATTCAACGCTTCAGCAAAAGGTGGATATCCAAACTAAGGAACTTCAAATTAAGATTCAACAACTTCAAGAAGCTCGTAAAAAAGAAAACGATATGATCGATATCATGGGTCATGAACTTAGAACACCTGCTACCATAGTTAAGCTCAATGCTCAGTTACTAGAGAAGTTTGCAGGGGATATAGATAGTGATCCAGAGGCATACAAGAGGTATGTGAATAGGATTAAAATGGCTGTAGATAATGAAATAAAGTTAATTAATACATTACTTAGTAGTGCTAAATTAGAAGGGAATAAGATAGTCATAGATCCTGAAGAGGTTGATATTAAGGAAGAAGTAGAGATGGCTATACATGGAAATGAGAAGGATGCGAATGAAAAGAATCTTCCAATAATTAATAATATGAAATTAGATACTCCAAATGTATATGCAGATAAGGCTAGGGTAGTGGAGATATTGAACAACCTAATAAGTAATGCTGTTAAATATACAGAAAGGGGTAGCGTAACCGTTGAGAATAGATATGATGATAATTGGATAGAGATATCCATTATTGATACAGGTTATGGTATCAGTGCCGAGGAGCTACCTAAGTTGGGGCAAAAATTCTTTAGGGCAGGTAATCATATTAATTCTGATATACAGGTTGGTGACAAGATGGAGATTGTAAGGCCTGGTGGCACTGGTTTAGGACTCTTCGTGACCTTTAACCTGATACGTAAGATGGGTGGTGATGTACGTGTAGAGAGTGAAGTAGGTAAGGGTAGTAAATTCATCTTTATATTACCTATATACAAAGCACAAGCAATCCATGATCATGATGGAGAGAGTAATAATATGTTTGAGAAGTTAGGACTTAAAAAGCAGTAGCAGGTTAATAGGCTTTCTTTAAGATATCTTCGTTTTCAATAGCTATCTTTTTCGCATCTTTTAAAAATTTCTCTATATTTCCATTGGATTTATAGTACAACTTTTCAAAATAACCTTGGATTGAAATGTCCCCCGATTTATCAAACCTATTATATGCATAAAGAGATTTAGAATTTGTGTCTGGGAAAATGTGCTTAATTGCTGCATCTCCATTCACTATTGGGGCTATAATTTCACTCAAATGCCATAGCACATGTGGAGCTTCGTTATAAGTATTAATATCGTTTGGGAAAAGTTCATTCCATTTCTTGAAATAAAAAAAATGGGTAATCTCGTGAATAATTGTTGATATGGAAAAGTATATAGGATCGGAGTTGGAAACTATTAATCCTTGAGTATCTAAGAATCGTGGATACTAATGAAGATTGTACACATAAATATTTATATCTTCTGTAAGTTTCGTATCAAAAATATTTTCCAGTGTGGCAATAATATCTTTCTCGTATTTTAGCCATTCATTTTGTAAGTTATCGGAATAAAACGAAAAATCATTTTGCTTCCAGTAAAGATTCATTTGTTCTTTGAAAAAGGTCTCTTTGTTATTCGTTTTCCAATATTCTTCTATAAAAGAGGGTAGAACAGCAGTAATAGCCTTGGAGGAACTTTCGGAAAATGAATCAGGAGTTGTTAAAAGATAGTGTAAATATGAATTAACAAAATCTTTGTCTTTGGGAAAATTTATTTTCATAAATGATTTCTAAAAAGCAGTAATAATAGCCTCAGCTATATTAACAGGTTCTCCTTCAATCTTCGTCTCATATGCCTTATACCCAGGGTGTAAACTAATCTCTTGTATACATGGTTTACCATTCATATACATAAAGTCTACAGCCATAAAGTCGGCTTCTAAGACATTTGCCATTCTCTCTGCAATCTCAGCTATTTCCTCGTTGGGTTGATTATACATCTCATATTCTCCCTTGCTTACAGTCATAAAACCATTAACCGCCTTCCTTTTCCATCCACCAATAACCTTGCCTAGTTTAACAAAAATTCTGTAATCTTCACCAGCATCAGAAAATTCTTGTATGAAGAAGTGGGAAAGATCCTGCCCATCAAGATTCTCTTGCTTGTAATCCTCATCTTTTTCTAATCTAAATACATTCTTCTTAATCTTCTCTTTACCATCGATCATCTCTGTTCTATTCGCACCGGTATATTCTTTAATAATTAACGGATATTCCTTTAACATATCTCTCTCTTTTAAATATTCACCATTAGTATGGAAATATGTATCAAAGTAGGGGAGGTTATTTTTTGAACACAGCATTGCGAAGGCTATCTTATTGTAATATGGGAGATTCTTAATCGCCTTAGAATTCTGAATGATCACTTTTTTTTCTGGGTTGTCTCTATTATATTGTTCAACGTAGTCTATGATGAATCTCTTGTATTGGTACTCACGTTCATCATCTAAGGAGTGCCCTCGCAAAATCACGTTGCTGTACTCTGTTATGTCATGACCAGCTGCCTTAATAACCGTGGAACCATTATGAAACAAGAACGCTATCTCATCATTATATGCAAAATCATAAGGAATATCCTTCTTTTTTAATTCTTCTACCAATCTAGCAGACCCAGTAGGTATTTCACCCATTGTAGCTACTTCTACGCGTTGTCTCTTATCAATAATGAGGTATTTCATATTAGAATTTTTTAATTTTAGATATTAAACCCTTGAATTGGTACTTTCTAATTGCTTTTACAAACTCTCTATCCTCAAAGTACTTTTTCTCAACCATTAGCAGATCGATTCTGTTAAATCCTAGACCAGTTTCTTTAACATCTTCTACATTTCTATGATGTATTATCATTGCATCTAAAGAAGCGTTTACCTTAAGGCCTTCTATTGCCTTCCATTTCTCTAGGCCTTTATTTATATCTAGCCCGTTAATTATTATTTCCTCATCTTTGTATTCTCCTATAACCGCATCTTGTTTGAGGTAGGATCCGAAGAGGGATCTCTTCCTCAGTAGAGTAGGTAAATCTTCTGTGCTGTTCCCAACAATTACTATCTGTTTTGTGTTATTGCCTTTAACTAGCGCTTTTACATATTTCTCATATACCTCTTCTCTAGCTTCTCCAATTACTGGATATACATTGAGATATGCTTCAGGCATGATATTGATTTCAATTATTCCACCATTCTCTTGTGTAAGAGGTTTTGATATGTCCTGACAAAGGATATCAACGCCTAAGGTAAATGCATGGATTGAAGAGGCTATGCTTTCTACAATTGCTTTAATCTCAGGTCCAACTTTTTCTGTGAAGTCTTCTGTGATACCACCTTGACTCATACTTGCTACCTTTCTAACATAGATATTCTGTTCTTTCTTAGGGACAGATTCTAATGTAAGCTTTTGGTCTTTGAGGTATGAGAGGAGGGGTTCATCAATTATTATTGGTTTAAGTGTATGTGTAGGATTGGTTACATCTCTTCTAGGATCGGTGTTAGTTACTTCAATTAACTCTTTTATTGTATTCTTCCCGTTACCGACAACGAAGGCAGGGATTCGCTTGGTGGTTATTTCTAAGTGGCCATCTATAACGAGGAGCCTGTAATCTTCTCCTTTGATTTGTTCTTGCATCATTATCTTGTTTTGCCAATCTTTTCCGATATGTTTACTACATGCTTTTTGTGCAAACTTAAATGCCTCTTTGGCTTCTTCTAATGTTTTGATACTTGTTACGACACCATGTCCACCAACTAAGCCAACAGGTTTGATGACTACGGGTTTTTGATATTGACTCCAGATTTCTTCAAGTTGAGTAATATTGTCTACTACTTGCCATTTGGGAATAGGTAGGCCCATGCGCTCAATCATTAAATTACTGGCCCATTTATCCTTTTGAATTGTTTGAGCAATCTTAGAATCTTTACTAGAGGATACAGAATATAGAATCTCAGAATGTTTACCAACGCCAATTGTGTAATGTCTATTATAGCCTTTTGAATATGTAACTCTTTGGTCTTGAACTAAAGTAGGTGTTGTTTCAAGTCCCAACTTGTTTGCAATGTGCAGTATAGGGATTGTAACCATTGAGAGAAGTCTTTGCTTTACAACGTTTTCCAAGGTATATTTCTTTGCTTCCTCATAGCTCATATTCCCATGATCGAGAGCTACAATGATCCCTCCAAGCTCTCTCCAGAGGGATGTCATCTGAGAATGAATCCTTAAGACATCATTTTCAAATTTGTATTCTCGAATGAATAAGGGGTGAAAACCTTTTAGCATTTCTAGATACTTTACGAGGGCATCTGATTTGTGAACGTTGAGTTTAATAACTGAGATATCTGACTCGAGATTGAGGCCTTGTAATACTTGCACGTTACTCATAATGGTAGACTTATAATTTATTTGCGTACTTATCTCTAATATATTCCATAATAGGGACTGCGACTTTTACTTTTTCACCCTTGTCTGCTTTATAATGTAATCTTAACCCTGGGTTGTAGTTAATTTCGTTAATCCCACACTTCCCTGGTTTGGTTATATCTTCTGCAATGATATCCACACCCCCAAATTCCAAATCGAGAGCCTTAACGGCCTTCACAGCGAGCTCTTTGTAGTATGGATCTACTATAGATGCACACTCTTCTGTAGTGCCTCCAGTAGTTAGATTACAATTGTATCGAAGGGTTATAATTTGGTCTTCTTCAGGAATGGTATCTAATGTTAGGTCAGCATTTTTCAATCTAGTTTGTACTTCTGAATCTATGGGAATAGATTTAAGTACGAGGAGGCTACGTTCTTTGTTTGAAATATCAATTAGTTCTCTTATAGTATTCTTACTATTGCCAATAACCACGGGGGCCTTTCTCCAGACTATTCCAACAACGTTTTCACCCACTACTAGGAAGCGATAGTTTTCTCCTTTTATGAATTCTTCACCTAATACTTTTACCTCTCCCTTTGATCTGTCTTTTTCTAACGCAACATTGAAAGATGATATTACCTGTGCTTCTGTCTCTGGGAGTAGGGTAATGCCCTTCCCACCAAGCTGTTGTGAGGGTTTTATGACGATATTTTTATACTTATTGAAGAATTTAATGGCATCGATGGCGCTGCTCAACCCTTCCTGTTTCGGTACATCTACACCATACGAGCTTAATACCATATTAGTTAAGTTCTTCCGTTTCGAAATTGTAGCACTTGGGGAGGAGGTTAATGGTGTGACGGTATTTATAATGAACCAATGCTTATCTCCAACCTCAAACTTAGCAATTAGACTTCTCACGACTATTGTATATTTGATACCCAAGATATCTGCAGCCTCAACATAGTATGCTAAATGTACATTGCCAGCTTCTTTTAAGTATTCTTCGTATGTTTTCATTATTTAAATGTTTTACTTGTATCGATTAAATAGTCTTTGAGATCATTTCTACCTAAAATTACAGAGTGAGTAGTATCTTCAGTGACAATCATTTCGAGATCTAGAACTTCACCTGAGACCTTTATCTTAATTATGATAACAGGTCTTACAACGATTTGCCCGTCTTCAAAGATTTTCGCTAGACGTATGATATGTCCATCTGGTTGTGAATTTTTGCTGTATTCATCGATATAGTCTTGTGCATCTTTAAAGGTTGGAAATTCTTTTGGGCATTTCAAGAAATCAAACTGTCTCATTGTTTCAAAGTAGCCACTTCTCGAAGCATAACTTCTAGATATACGAGAGGTTATCATTCCAGTATCAACAAATGCTGTAGTTATTTCTCGATCTTTATTATCATTCTTACTACCTTCTTTGTATGATTTGTAATACAAGGTTATTTTTTCGTTGATGTTTATAACCTTTCTTCCACTGATAGCTTCTATACTATCCTCAACTTCTCCACCAAAAAGATTTTTAGCTACCCTAATACCATGTTTAATACTTTTTACTTCTAATCCTTTTACTTTTTCTAATCTCCATCTTAATCCCGCTTGATTTGCTACCTGAATACCAAGTCCCGGTCTAGCGTTTAGTTCAAAGACGATAGGGCCTTTGTCTGCATCGAGGGCTATATCTACACCAACATAGCCTAG
>LBSF01000035.1 GCA_000991805.1 candidate division WS6 bacterium GW2011_GWC2_36_7
GAGACTGTTCCATTATCTTGTGTATAGAATTTAAGATAATTTTTATATTGTACAAAGTAGCCAATGCCACATATTACAATTAGTGCTGAAGCTATAAACCCTTTCATTAAAAACTTAAATTGTAGAGATTGTAAAAATTCTATGGTTAAAATAGTGGCATAGAGCCCAGAGAGTAAAAGGAATTTGTTTGCATACGTAGGTGCAAGAAAATAGCAGATAAGGCCAATCATCAAAAATGAAAAAGGTATGAGAAAAGCTTGGTTGAATTTTCTTTTGAATATTCCAATGATGATAGCTAGTACAGCTATTAGGCTAAGTGAGCCTAGTACGTTCCAGATAACTTGCAAATTATCTGGGAAATAGGAATTTGTAAAACTACCAATAGTAGCCAATGTATCTGTTTGTACAAATTTTTCAATACTAAACCCTGCTATATTTACAAAACCAAAGAAAATGCAAGAAATTAAGAGTATGAGTGTATAAGAAAGAGCACCCTTTTTTGTATGAATATTTTCAATAATTATTCTTTTTCCAATTAACAATACAGCTAAGAAAGCCCCTATTATGAAATGTGTAGAAAACAAAAGGATAGCTGCTAATGCGAGTTTCCACCAAGAAAGCCTTTGCTCTTTTACAATCATTAGGAATAATAGTATTGCAAATGTTTGTGGTATAAAGAACACGAATTCATATGCCCCGGTTACGAATATTAGAAGAGTAACAGCCACGCCAACCTGTGACCAAATAGTGCTGGAGGTAAATTTCTTAAAAATAGCGTAGATAGGTATGCTAGCAATAATCGGGAAAATGATGTCTAACACATAGAAAGCTTTAAGGGGATCTATTTGAAGGAAAGTTGTAATATTTCCCAAGATTATATGATAGAAGGTTGTATATCCTGTTTGTAAAAATAGCCCTGAGCATTGGTTTGAGGTTATGCACAGTATGTTATCTAAGAACATCCTGTTGGGAACCGTAAGGTGTTGGAAGTAATCTAACGCCACTACTGAGTTTGGTTGTCGAATAAGGATAAATGTGAACAATACTATCAATATTGCGGGAATAATTCCCATGATTAAGTCCTTTATAACTCCTTCGGACATATCTTCCCGTTTTTGGTTTTTAAAGATAAATATTAGGAATAGAATATTCCATAGAACAAGAGTAAAGACAGTTGCTAATGGTAGTACCTCTTTGAAGGAAACCCCTAAAGCTTGCCCTATCCCCCACGCTATTAGGAACTGTATAGGGTAATATATAAAACAAAGAGCGGAACTCAGTCCTATCATCTTTGCTTTGAAAATGACCGATGATAGCAGATTTGGCAGAGTAAGAATTGTGAAGATCAGATAGCCAATAAATACATAGTTAGTGCTAAATGCCCCAATTCCTTTTGTCAGAGCATTGACTAATAGATAAATGATTAATCCTAAATTTGTTGCTATAGCTATTAAGTCAAACATAGTTATTTACAATATATATCTATATAGAATCTAAAAGTCTCAAGGAGCTGATATTTTTGAGAAAATATTATAGACTGACTGTTTTCAGAAATTTTGTATTCTATCGTTGTATTGGGAATTGTGACAGTGCATCCTTTATCCTCGAAAATAATATCTTTATTGTTGTCGTTAAATGTTACTTTGTTTGAATAATCTACCTGTATGTTGTACTTCTGGTTCTCGGTGTATGTATATTTGGTATTTGCACTAATCTCAACGAGAATTCTAGTTTGATCTATTGGATTTACCTTTACTACCCTACTATTTTCATTGCTCTGAACGTTTTCAGAATAGGCATTGATTGTAGAAATACTGTTTTGAAAAGAAGAGCTTTTTTGAATTGAGGTAAGAGATTCAAAAGGTTTCGTATCTACATCTTTACCATCTGAAATATGGTCATTTTTCGAAGTCATTTCTAAGTACTCTCCATTAGAGAGTTGAATGATGAGACTTTGTTTTTTGTTTATGATTTGAAAATTTTTATCCTGGGTATATGAATAATAGCTCTTTACAGAGATTATTACCGAAAGGATAAGGACTATGATTGTGAGCAGTTTAATATAGAAGTTTTTCATCTATATTAAATATATAGATATTTAATGGAAATGAAAAGAATATATATTGGAAGATTTTTTTTTATGGTACTATGGTGCGGTTCTTGTCTCTTACGAGAAGGAACCGCACCAATGCGGGGAGGGTTTATCTCTTACGAGAAAAAATCTCACCCAACGGCGGTTATTTTTCAATGATTACAGGCATAGATCCAATATACTTGAGATCTTGCGAAATCACTGTCGTTTGTTAGTGCCGGAAGTGCATTGGGATAGGTATGAAATTCATCAATTTGTTTGTAGCTGATGCTTTCACCTTCATGGTAAATGAAGAAGTCACAGGTTTTTACTCCCGTGTGCTTGTACCCAATCGTTGTTGTTCCAGCAGGAACGATCTTCGTTGTACACGAAGGAAGGTCCGTGCAGGAGTACTCCTCAAGATTTCTGCTGTTGAAGTCTCAGGCTGCCACCATGGCCAATGCCAATCACACGCAGTGAGAGTTCCTAACAGAAGCATTACGGTTAAAACTAATCCGAGCAATTTACTTGTTTTCATGGTTTCCTTCTCCTTATAAGTAGGACGTTCTATAGAATAGAATTGATTTTGGGATTGAGATACGGTATTGCGTGTTACACAAAACATACATATATGTATATATATTATGTGTAACACACATAGCCTAAATCAAACCCTCATCAAAGGATTACCAGAAAATAACCACCAATACTTGTAAAAATGGATTATAAATAATCACATATAATACAAGTTATTTTAAAGAACTTGTCTCATAAAAGAGACATAAAAAAGATAGGGGTATCTCTCTCTATGTGCCTTCTATACATATGCGAATTATTTTCAATGAACAGGATTTGTTAGGATGCAGGAGGAAGTTACCTTCCTCCCTTTCCTATTCTTTTAATCTATCTTCTTGTTAAGATATTTTGAAACTAATATAAATCCTAAACCAGCTACATAGGTAATAATAGCTACAATATCAAACATAATAGCATCTGCTAAACCAGTATCTTCTGGTATATATGGTTGATAAGGAGTATTACTATCTGCGGCTAATACAGGAGATCTAAGAATTCCAAGAATCAAAATAGTCAAGATAGGTATAAAGAAGAGTTTGAATGTCTTCTTATTCATGATTAGTTTTAAAGAACATAATTTAACTATGATATATTATACCCCATAGTGTAAGATTGCGCAACCTACCCCAAAGAAGGGAGTTAGATTAATTGATGAAAAGGAGTTCTTTCCTTAAGCAAAGCAATTCTTTCCTTCAAAGGTTTTTTATCAGTGCAGAAAGTTGCAATGTTATATGGTATGAGTAATGCTGTGGGAATTGTTGATTGCCATACTGGTATCGGTGTTCTCTCTTGTATTGTTCCACTACGTAACGAACGAAGTAAGGAAATCAACCTATTATTCCCATCTATCATATGCCCAGTTGTGTATGGAAGCAGAAGCTGATTCCTAAGTATGAAAAGTGGATAATCTTCTCCTATCTGTTGATTGTATATGACCAGATTGGATAAAGTATCCGAGATGTTATTTATTCTATTGAGTTGTTCTGAGGGTAAGTAATTTTTAATTGTATCCCAATGCTTAGCTACTTCACTTGCTTGGGATGTCCCTGTTTGTTTCCATATATCGTAAGAGAACTCCCCTGGGTTTCCAACATAGAGTTGTAAATCATCAAGATTCATTAGGGTCCCAACAGGAATCTCTGTTTTCTCCCAATTCTCTCTTGCCATCTCTCCTGCTATTGGGAAACGAAAATCTTCTCCACCACGGTTTACCTTTTCTTCTTGAATTCGTGAATAGTCTTCTTTAGCATTATCTATTGTATCCATGGGCTAATTTATTCTATGCAAATATCTAAATACACGAATTGGAGAATTATACATTCTACATGTATATAGAATTAAATCGGCATCATAGTCTGTTACCTGCGAATTATCTTCAGATTTATATATGACATATTCATAAAGTCTTTGATTCCAGGTTATTTGTACTGTATCCCCTACTTTTGTTTTTGGTAAATAAAAGAAAGAACTTGTTTTTCTAAACTCTGCAGACCAATATATATATCCAAACCGATGTGCGGCTATTATAGTAGGAAGTTTTGCAATTTTTTCTTCAGGGTTTCCCCAATCTGTTGCTCGCCAGATTCCTTTCTTGAGAGCTTCTTCTGCATTCGCATTTTCTATTATGCTAGAGTTTACCCCAATTGATGTTATTATGATTGTGTTCGTGGCAGATAGAGAAGGATCGAGAGGCGGAAGTGTAGAAACGGTGTTGTTGTTTTCTTGCTCGGTTGTATCAATAGGAATGATTGTAGTTAATGATTGTAATTCTTGTTGTGAAGCTTGCTTATTTATGGAATACCAAATCTGAGGATAGAAAGTTATTGCAACAATACAAAAAGCTACGAAGATTAAAAAAATACCAATAAGGTTGTAGATTTTGGAGAGTCTCTCGATAAAACCTAGTTTTGGAGTATTCTTCATTGTATGTTTATTAATTAAAACTAATTTTTACTTTCTAAATATACCTCTAAAATCATACCACTACCATGCATCTCTTGTGCATTAGCTACCCCAATATATCTGTAATGCCAACTCTCATAGCTATATCCTGTGGTACTCTCATATCCACTAGGATAACTGATAACAAAACCATACTTCCATGCGTTAGAAGCTAACCAGGCTGCAGCCCTAGTGGTATAGAAGCTCCCACCTAAACCATCAGATACTTCACTACTACTAAAGTCTACGGCAGTACCTAATTGATGCTGACTATGCCCTGCTCGTGCTGATATTTTATCTGCTCCATCTATTCCGTTTATACTCACCCAATAGTTATATGTACTAACCTGTGTACTGTAGGAACGATATGCAGATACAATACTTAAATCAATGGAATCTGCTTTAGAAGCATTAACTAAATTCTTCAAGTCATTAATCAAAATACTTCTAAGGTAATAGCTACTTCCTCTCCTTATGCCAGAATTACTTGCTAATACTAAATCAGAAGGAGCATATGATTGTGGTAACTTGTATTCTTTGTTTACTAGTACTAATAGATCATTCCCATTTCTTGTGGCTGTCATAATATTGGTTGGATAAGTCCACCATCTCGCGGAGCTAGAGGAAGGCACTACAGATGGCTTAACCCAAGCATCTTGTGTGTATTCAACCATCTGTTGATTAACTGTTAGTGTTCTTTGATTTTCATAATCAACTTGCATTAGCTGGCCAGAATCAGGAGAGACCCTCAGTGTGGTTGCTAAAAAGGCTATTATTGAGACAAATACTGTTTTCATTCCACCATTATATCCTAAAAATATTACAAGGTGTGGATATCATATTTTAGGTCATGAACTATATTTCCAAACAGGTATACTTAGAATATATAAATTGTTAGGAGAGGAATTATGAATATCAACATCATGGATATTAACAAGATGGCTCTTAACATGGAAAAGATGAATGTTAAGTTGGAGCATCTCATTAAGCAATTGGAGAAGAACAAAGTTAAGTATCCAATTGGGTTAACATATGATCAACAATATCAAGAGATTACTTCCCTCGTTGAGAAAGGTGCTGTAAAGGAGTTTAAAATTGTAAGGATTTTGTAAGATTTAACATTTACAATATATATATGCTGACCAAAGTGGACTTAAAGAAAATTGAAGAACTATTACAGCCGAAGTTTGACCATATAGAACTAAGGTTGGATGAACATGATAAAAGGTTTGAGGCTATTGAGAAAAAGCTTGAGGAACATGATAAGAAATTTTTAGAGATAGAAAAAAGGCTTGATAATATTGTTGAAGTAGTTGCGCTTCACACTACCTTGTTAAAAGACATAAATCTCAGACTTATATCTGTAGAAGGTAATGTAGAAAGAATGAGCCTTTCAATTGAGAATATTTGGTCTAAGCTAAGTCTTCTCTCTGCAAAGATAAAAGTCCAAGAAGATAAAACCAATACATTTAATATGCTTTTAGATAAAGGCGGGAATCAATATAAATAGCTTTCTATACTTTAGAGTAAAGCTACTGTAGCTACCCTATCATCACTACCAATATTCATAATCTTTACACCTGAAGTCTGTCTTCCAAGTTTTGGAACTGTTTTGAGTTCTGAACGTATGACCTTAGACTTCTCAGATATGACAACAATCTCCTCTTGTTCTGGTTCTATTATCCTTGCAGTAGATATCTTTCCAGTCTTAGGAGTTACTCTAAATGTAAATACTCCAGTACCACCTCTCTTCTGGGTTGGATATTCTTTAAGAACAGACATTTTCCCAAAGCCATTCTCTGAAAGAGTCAATACCATCATATCGTTGTTTTTAACTATACCCATACCTGCTACGCAATCGGTAGCCGATTTAAATTTGATAGCTGTAACACCTCTTGTATTTCTGCCCATTGGTCTAACATCGGATTCCTTAAATCTTACGGATTTTCCATCTGCAGTTACAATTAAGACTTCGTCTTCCCCTGTAGTTGGTTTTACCCATGCTAATTGATCACCATTTTCTAATTTAATTGCAGTTAGTCCATTGGCTCTGATCTTAGCGAATTCTGAAAGCTCTGTTTTTTTGATGATGCCTTTTTCAGTTACCATTAAGAAATATTTGTAAGCAATAGTTTCTCCACTTGTCTGTTGTTCTTTAATCTTACCTTTAGGATCTCTAGTCAAAACGGAAGTTATAATCTCCTCTGGTTCTAATTGGACTAGGTTTACTAGTGGTAAACCTTTTGCAGTTCTACCATATTCAGGGATTTCAAAAATTCTTAGATTGAATACTTTTCCTTTGTTTGTGAAGAGTAGAAGTTCATCATGGGTATTACATAGGAAGGCATGCTCTATAAAGTCGCCTTCTTTAGTATCTCCGCCGGAGACACCCTTTCCACCTCGTTTTTGAGCTTTGTATGTATCTGGTGTCAATCTCTTGATATATCCAGTATGTGTAATGGTAACTAACATATCTTCAGATGCGACCATATCTTCTTCAGAAATTTCATTTACCTTGCCTTTTACTACTTTAGATCTTCTGTCATCTCCATACTTTTCTTTAACTTCATCTAAATCAGTACTGATAATTTCAAGAATTCTAGCAGGATTCTCCAAGATATCATTGTATGTCTTAATATTCTCTTGTAATTCATTGTATTCATTCTGTAATTTCATCTTTTCCAAAGCAGCTAATCTTCTTAGTTGCATATCCAAAATTGCTTGTGCTTGTACTTCTGTAAACTTGAATTTATCCATCAAGTTAGTCTTTGCAGTTTCCTGAGTCTTTGAGCCACGGATAGTTGCAATTACTTCGTCCAACATATCTAATGCTTTGAGTAAGCCTTCTAAGATATGTGCTCTGAATCTAGCTTCTGCCAAATCAAATTCATATCTTCGAATGGTTACTGTTATTCTGAAAGAGATGAAGAGCTCCAGGATTCTCTTTAATGGTAATGTCTTTGGCTGTTGGTCTACCAATGCAATCATGTTTGCATTGAATACCTTCTGCATTTCAGTATATTTGTAGAGTTTGTTTAATACTGCTTTAGGTTGAGACTCTCGCTTTAATACAATTACTACTCTCATTCCTTCCCTACTTGATTCATCTCTAATATCTGCAATACCTTCTAGTTTCTTTTCTTTAACTAAATCTGCCATCTTTTCGATCATATGTGCCTTGTTTACCTGGAATGGAATCTCTGTGATGACAATATTGAATCTTCCTTGATTGCCTTCTACAATTGTAGCCTTTGCTCTTTGTAATATTCTTCCTCTACCAGTGGCATATGCATTTAAGATTTCATTTTGGTCATAGATTGTTCCACCTGTTGGGAAATCAGGGCCAGGGATAATTTCGATTAGATCCAATGGCGTAATTTCAGATTTAAATTCTGGATATAGGGAATTGTTTTCTGTAGCTATCTTTTCTCTTAATTCCTTAATCTTGATGGGATATTCTAAATCATTAGTATCTACATAGTTCTCTAAGTAATCCTCGGGCTTGGAGTTCAATGTTCTTGGTATGATTTCTTTTGACTCTTTGTCTCTTCTTAATTGATTGTATACAGCATTTCCTTCCCAACTGTTTCCCAGCTTAATCATCGCTTGAAGTGCATTGATTAACTCTCGAAGATTGTGAGGAGGCATTTTCGTTGCCATACCTACTGCGATTCCATCTCCACCATTAGCTAAAACATTTGGGAATGCGGCTGGTAATACGGATGGTTCCAATCTGGTTCCATCATAGTTTGGTACAAATGTAACTGTACCCTTTCCTAAATCTCGAAGTAAGTCCATGGTTATCTTTCCCATTCTAGCCTCGGTGTATCTCATTGCTGCTGCAGTATCTCCGTCGATTGAACCGAAGTTTCCTTGCCCATCAATTAGAAGATATCTAGTAGAAAAGTCTTGAGCTAATTTTACTAAGGTAGGATAGATTACGGCCTCTCCGTGAGGATGGTAGTTACCTGATGTATCACCTGCTATTTTCGCACATTTTCTGTAGTGTGCACTTGGTGTTAGAGCTAAGTCGTTCATAGCCACAAGTATTCTTCTTTGTGATGGTTTAAGACCATCTTTTACTTCTGGTAATGCACGAGAGACTATAACGGACATAGAGTAATCCAAGTAGTTGGATTTCATTTCATCTACAATTGATCGTTCAACAATCTCTCCTGGTTTGAATGAAAGATTGAAGTTGATCTCTCCATTATCATCTGCAGCTGTTGCATCTAATGGTGAGGTTTCTTCTGTGTTAGGAGTCTCCTCTGTTACAGATGTATCCTCAGCAAGCTCAATTATTTTTTCTTTTTGCTCTTCGTCTGTCATTATGGTGTTGTTTAA
>LBSF01000036.1 GCA_000991805.1 candidate division WS6 bacterium GW2011_GWC2_36_7
TAGATTAAAAACTGTTGAAAAGATATGCAATAAAAATAAGATTGGTGTTGCAATAACAGATCACAATGAAATAAGAGGATGCTTAAATGCTTTAAATCATGATTTTAGATTTATTCCTGGAATTGAAACTAGAAGCAGAGAAAATATTAAACAACTTAAGCTATCTTTTGAAATGTGTAATTGCTGGATATACCCCTATTCTACCTATTAGTAGCGCCAAAGCATTTCAGGCTCTTGAGAAGCGAGAGAAACTCATACTGTTCCCTAAATTAGAAGCATAATATGCTATACTAAAAATATAAAAATTTAGAACTGCCTAATGTTTAAATTTGGAAAACAGCCACAATCGATTGATTTTTTGCAACCGTCATATTCTCCTACGGATATTTGGTCTACTGCATATATTTGGTTAACTAATGTCGGAAAATATCTTCTAATTGGTGTCGAGGTTCTTGTTCTAGGCGTTTTCTTCTCTAGATTCATATTAGATAGGCAGGACAATGATCTTAAAGAGGAAGTAAATGCAAAGGTTACTTTGCTTTCTAATGAAAGTTGGCAAAAAAACGCTGCGGTGTATGAGAATTACCAGTATTTACTAAGTGATATTAAGTTGGTGAAGAACAGACAGGTCATTAACTCTGTAAAAGTAAGTGAACTAATTAGCGGTATCCCCTCCTCTTTACACTTAACATCTTTCGGATATTCAGTGAATAGAATTTCTTTAAGGTTAACATCAAATAGCTTGAATTCCATTAAGGATTACGAAGCATCTTTAAAGAACAATCCTAACTATTCGAATGTTGCCTTCTCTATCGATAAAAACAAGGATGAAATAAATGTGAGTGTAACATTTGTCATATTAACAGAATAAATATGGAGAAAAAACGATTAAATACAGAAGAATATATTAAATTGATTAAAGAGTCTCCAGAGAAGAAGCGAGGCTATATTTTTGCAGGAGCAACAGTTGTGGTATCTATTCTTTTAATTGTCTTTGCTGTTCGTCCTACAATTGTAACTATTACTCAGATTAATTCGTCCATTAAAGAGAAGACCCGACTAAGTACGGCCCTGGATGCAAAAATTAGTACACTGAGTGCGTTGGATAAACAATTTGAGGATGTAGGAACCGATTTGCAAGACCTCAAATTAATATATCCCGCAAATGGGAATTTTAGTTTGCTTTTGGCAAATATAAATCCAATATTGTCGAGAAATGGTTTCTACCTTACGGGTATAAATTTTGATAAATATAGCGACAAGAATGTTTCTTTTACGCCCAAAGTATTGGTACCTTGGTCTGTGAAGATTGCTGCAAAGGGTAAGGTCTCAAATATAATCAACTTGCTTAAAGAGCTTGAAGCTTTACCAATGTTCCCTGTAATGGAAAGTTTTTCATACACTGATCAAAAGGATGAGTATGATCTGACAAACTTTAGTATCAATCTGCGTATATACAAGATAGATAATGCTAATTTTTACGAATAGAATATTATGGATATGTTAAAAAAATCAGTGTTGGCTTCTGTTCTACTCTTGGTTGTAGTAGTTATATGGGTTGGGGTCTCTATATACTTTAAACAGAGCTATGTGGATATTAATCCCAATGCAGCAACATATACAAGGCAGATCAAGAGTGCTTTTGATACAGATGAATTGGATATTGTGACAGAAAAAACTTCGAAGAGTTTTTCAGTATCTCCTTCTGAGTTCTTAAATTTGACTGAGAGTTCTAATTAGTCAATATAGTCATCAAGCTTTTGCTGCGTAGATTTCTCTTTGAGCTTTTTCAAAGCTTTTGCTTCTATTTGTCTGATTCTTTCTCTAGTTACTCCAAATTCTTTTCCAACTTCTTCTAAAGTTCTTGAAACACCATCGTCTAGACCAAACCTTAGGGATAGAACCCTTCTTTCTCGGTCTTGCAGGGTGTCCAGGATATCCTTCAATTGATTCTTAAGATATTCAGAGGTCGCAAATTCTTCTGGAGATTGTGACCAATCATCTGCGATTACATCTTGAAGTTTACTATCCTTCTCCTCACCTATTGGTGTAGATAGTGATGTAGGATTTTGTTTGATCTTTCTAATTTCAGCAACTTTCTCTAATTCGATATCCATTTCTTTTGCAATTTCCTCATCTTTAGGAGGTCTTCCCAATCTTGTAGTTAAGGAGTTATTTACTTTGTTAAACTTGTTTATGGTTTCAATCATGTGTACTGGTACACGAATAGTTCTAGCTTGATCTGCTATGGCTCTGGTAATAGCTTGTCTAATCCACCATGTAGCATAAGTAGAAAATTTGAAACCCTTGGTATAGTCAAATTTCTCAACGGCTCTCATTAAACCAATGTTTCCTTCTTGGATTAAATCGAGAAGCTCAAGCCCACTCTTACTATATTTCTTTGCAATACTAACGACTAGTCTAAGATTTGCAGTGATTAATAGCTGCGTAGCTTCTTCGTCTCCCTTTTCAATTCTTTGTGCCAATATTCTCTCTTCTTCACCTGTCAAAAGAGGGATTCTGCCAATTTCATAGAGATATGATCTAATCGCATCTGTTGAAAGACTTGATTGAATAGTTTTGAGAATATGAATTTTCTTCTCAAGAGTTAGTTCTTCCTTCTCAGGAACCTCAACATTCTCTTCTGGTTCTAATACTTCTATCTCATTTTCTTGTAATGAGGCAAAAATATCATCGAGAAGATCAACATCTTCTTCAATGGTAGGAAATACGTCTAGCAAATCTTCTTGGGTTAGAAACCCTTGATCTTTACCTTTGTCAATTAAGACTTTAACAGCTTTCTCTTTGTCTGTCATAGAAAATTTTATGGTATAATTTTATATATGGACAGTAAAAAAGATATTTTACTTGAAAAAAAACAATTCTTCTTGGACACCGTTGCTCGGTTTTGTGATAAGTGCGGTACTCAGTATGCAATAAATGATGTTAATATCATTCAGAACACCGGAGTATCAAGCATTATACACTTTTCTTGCCATAATTGTAAATCTAAGCATATTGCAACGCTAATTGTGCCACTTGGGATTAGTAATAGAGTGGCAGTTAACACAGATTTAGATGTTAAAGAGATTAAAAGCTTTACTAGCGAAAAAGAAATATCTACACAGGACATCTTGGAAATCTATACATGCTTAAAGAACAATCCTAAAGTGGTTGTTTAATTGTTCGTATTCCAAACTATTTCATACTTTTGGTCAGTTGACAGCTCAAATCTACTTGTAAGCTGGTTCTCTATGCTATTTAGGTTGGAATTTGTTTCAACATTCCATGTATTTGGATATGTAATATCTAATTTGTAAGCATGTGATGTCTCCCCTGCTTGCTTGAAGATATCCAAATTAAAGAATACATTTTGATCGTTAACTTCTAATGGGAAATTGAGGCTGTTTGTAGATCTTGATATTCGATATGAGATTTCAAAGTTGCTTATACTGTTGATTGGAACATTAAACCATCCTCCTATTACTTTAAAGCCACTTTCTTTGTATGTATCAAATTTATTATCCTTTAATCCCTTCACGGAAAGCACTGTTGCGTTGGAAGGTATGTATATTCTTTGGTAGTTAACATAGTTTCCCTCAGGGTATGTTGTTGTCTTTGAAGTATTTTCAATCGAAATACTGTAGGTAAAATCAATGGTATCTTGGTTTTGAATATTAACAGCTAGGTTGTAATTCTTGTTAAGGTAAAGATTTGCCTTGTTCCCACCCCAGTTCCAGTCTATGGCAATTGGAGCTTCATTGTACCTGGAATCGAGGGCTCCAGACCATGAGCGATCGTTGAAGAAGTTGAAAGCATCTGTATTTTTAAATGTTGCCTGTAGATGTTTCTCATTTAGGGAATCCTCAAAGATACTTCCAAGAGAGAGCAGATCTCCGATATTTGTGGAAAGTAGCTTCGTAATTATCTGGTTAGCAAGATCTGCTAGGAAGGTGGTCTTTTGTGTAGATCCAGGTGTGAAATCTTCATGCATTTGGAATATCTTGGAGTAAAGATTGTCGCTTGTAATTATTTCTGTCTCGCCAGGGACTTCTATACCACCCCATTTATCCAAAAGTTTTTGCATGAAAGAAATATCAGTTGTTATTACTCCGTCAAGATCATTCCCCTTGCCTAACGCAGCAATATATGGCTCTGCAGATGCTTCTGTCTCGGTTAAATCAGGATACCAGTTAATGAGAGAGAATGGCCATGTAGTTATTCCTAAAGCTTTTTGCATAGATTTCGGAGCAGTAAATGTTTTACCTTGTACTTTTAATGTCCCATCTGCGTTGTAAATATCATCTACAAACAACTCTCTAATCTGTCCCCCCTCTATCCCAACGATTCCGTAGCTTGTTAACCATCCTCCTGTGCTTCGAAGCTCAGATTCATTTTGCAAAAGGACAAGATATCTTTGTCTTTCATTTGCACCAAGTAGATCAGGAAGAAACGCGACGATTTCTTGGAAAGTTTGTGTTCCAGTATTTAACTGAGTAATCAAGTCTTTAATTGAAGATACCGTATCTCGGGTAAACGAAGGAAATTCGTTGATATTAACTTGATTGATGACTCCATTTGCAAGGGAGATTTTGTATGCAGCTTCTTTAACCTTATAACCATTATCCGATATCTCATTAAGATACTCTGTGTATTCTCGAGTAGTTTTGGGAGTAGAAGATTGGAAGTCTACAGAAGGTTCAAAATCTTGAATGTACTGTGCCAATGGGGTTATTGCCCCGAGCATATTCTTAGCACCTTCAGTGGCATATTGAGCACTTAAAAGAAGCTGGGTAGTGTTGGCGTAAAGACTCCCCTTTCCTACAAGTCTAAATGCCCATTGTAGGTTATTGAGACTAGTTGAAACTCTTTCGACATTATTTTCAATTTGTAGAATTTTCTTTTCATTTGTTGCCGAATTCATACTAAATACAGAATCTTGTAAATTCTTTGAAGTGTTAGAGATTATAATGAGACCAAGCGTGGTTCCAATGAGAGGATAGATTAAGAAGTATGTGAGAAGAACAGCAGCAATTGTTATGGCTGAGGTTTTTAGAATCTGACCCCAGCTAACCTCTTTCTTCTCTCTTGGATGATTTTTAGGTGCGGACACTCTATTGAGCGGATGAAGTATGTGATCAAAAAATTCGCCAAGCTTTGTTTTTGAAGTCTTTACGCTATCTGTAATACTCTTTTGTGGCTTTTCTGCATAGTCCCATGTCTTACTAATATCATCATAGTAGGTATGAATTTGATCTATGAGTGATTCCTCAAGCGTTACCTGTTGCGTCCATCCATATTTTGAAGCATGTGGTGCAGGGACATACAGATCCTGCATTATGAAATCGCGATCGGGATTCTCAACAAATTTAATTGATTGAGCTTCGGTGTTTAATTCGAGTAGTTTGTATGCAATCGAGAGGGTTGTGTAATTATTCTTGTTTGCGAGGGTTATTACTTCCCCCTTGGTCTTGTCCGAGAATGTTAATTTAAGAATTCCATATACTGCGTCTTTCTCGTCAATTAAGCTGTGGAGATCGAGGCCCTCTCCTTTTATAACTATCTGAGGTTTTTGTGTAGCATCTTTAATCAGACTATGAATTATCTCATTATCTATTTTGAGAATACCTTTGCCAATGGTTGAACCTAGTCTTAATATTCTAATATTTAAATTGGTCTTATCTCTAAATTCAGCTGCTAGTGTTTCGCAGTATTTTTGTAATTCAATATTAGAATATGGAGATGGGGATGCAAGTTTTAAATTATTAACCCTATTAGCAAGTTCTCTGTTAAGAGTTAAAGATGTTATTAACGAGAATTTTGCATTATTTTTCTTTGCGCTCTTTAGAGATTCCTCTAAATGACCAGCTTCTCGAATGAATTCTTTACTGTCAAATTCCTTTGATACAAGGGCATTGTTGAGGAAATAGAATAGATAGTCATATCTTTTTATGCTTTTAAATACGCCATCTAAACCTTTAAACTCAAAAAAATCTACTAACGGAGAACCTTTAAACTCTGAGATATATTTGTTAGTTTGGGAGTTGTAGTTGTCTATAATAATTACATGACAACCTTGTTCTATAAGAGTTTTCGTAATTAAATAGCCCTGACGATTTCCACTATGTATTAATATGGAGACTGGTGTTTGAGCCTTAATTTTTTCAAGTTTTGAATTGCCCATACTAATCACTTACTGTATCAAAATTAACTGGGATTGGGAAATGGTACGTTTTAAGATTTAATTGATAACTAGC